>CAZVSG010000007.1:0-36026 GCA_964629345.1 uncultured Christensenella sp.
GCATGATCATCTCCAACGACGCCTACGGCCCCATCGTGGACAACGCCCGCGGCCTGGCCGAAATGGGCGGCCTGGGCGAGGAGACCATCCGCGTGGCGGATGAGCTGGACAGCGCCGGCAACACCGTCAAGGCCGTCACCAAGGGATTCGCCATCAGCGCAGCCGGCCTCACCGTCATCTCCCTGCTGGGCGCTTTCATGAGCGAGGTCAACTCCGCGCTGGTCGAGCTGGGCCGCGCGGCCGAACAGCTTGTCGGCTTTGACGTGATGAACCCCAACGTGTTCTTCGGCATCATGGTGGGCGCGGCCATCCCGGCCGTGTTCTCCGCCCTGCTCATCCTGGGCGTGGATAAGAACGCCCAGCGCATGATCGCGGAGATTCACCGCCAGTTCAAGGAGATCGTCGGCCTGGCCGAAGGCAAGCCCGGCGTTGAGCCTGAATACAACAAGTGCATCGACATCGCGACCACCGGCGCGCTGAAGGAACTCATCCCCGCGGGCCTGTTCGCCATCATCTCCACCCTCATCGTCGGCTTCATCGGCGGAGTCAACGCCATCGGCGGCTTCCTGCTGGGCAACATCGTCTCCGGCCTCCTGCTGGCGCTGTTCATGTCCAACGCCGGCGGCCTGTGGGACAACGCCAAGAAGTACATCGAGTCCGGCAACGAGGGCGGAAAGGGCTCCGACGCGCACAAAGCCGGCGTCATCGGCGACACCGTCGGCGACCCCTTCAAGGACACCGCCGGCCCCTCCATCAACACACAGATCACCGTGGTGTCCCTGGTCGCGTCCCTGGTGGCGACCATGTTCATCAACTTCCACCTGTTCTGATCCATCAGGAAGACACACCCGGGGCGCTTCACGGCGCTCCGGGCGTTTTTTGTTGGGGGTGTTGGGGGACAATTGGGGACTGCGTCCCCAAATCCCGTCCGGGGAGTTCCTCCCCGGACCCCGGAATCATGTCTTTTTCTCAATGCACAGATTCAATGCAGCATCAGCTGTCGATCCCTGCGTCCCCTTTGATCGCCGCAGACATCAGACGGGTCAGCTTTTCCCAGACCAGCTGCCGGGTGTCATGGTCGAAATGCCGGACGGCAAACAGGAGGGAAAACCCCGCTTTGATCCGGTTTTCCAGCAGTTCCTCCACCGTGTCGATCTCGGCGGATTTCAGCGCGGCATACAGCGCTTCCACCAGCTGCATCCGCTCCTCCCCGCTCATCTCGGACAGCCACCGGTCCAGCACCGCGTCGATCTTCAGGCTGGACGGCTTCAATTCCGGCAGCCGGACGAAGCCCGCCCCCATCACCTCCCAGGAAAAGGCGCTGTGCTGCATCAGGCCGGAGGCGGCGCTGCAGACGACCTGGTAATCCCTGTGCTGGTGCATCAGCAGGCCGATGACGGAGAACTCCGGCAGGATGGACACGATTTTTCCGGAGATGCGCTGATATCCCTCGCTGCTGACGGTCTGCTCATGCATGCCCGGGCCGTCGTTGCTGTACACTTTCAGGATGCGGCCCTGCAGGTCCTCCGACAGGTTCGCGGCCGCGTAGACCGCCAGGTTCCCGCCCTTGGAATGTCCGCCCACCCGGACCGGGCAGGCGGTGAGGCCGCACACCGTCTCCAGGTATTGGAGGGCGGCCGTCTGGGCAGGCACCGGGCAGGTGAAGGCCATGTTGAAGTCCTCTTTCCACCCGATGAGGCTGCTGTCCGTGCCGCGGAAGGCGGCATAGACCGTTCCATCCGGCAGGAAGAAGGTCATGGCAGCGAACTGTTTCTGGGTTTCCTCCTCCGTCTCATACCGGTACTCCCGGACGGTGACCTCCCCGAAGCGATCTCCGGAAGCCATTTCCTTAAGCATTTGCCGGTTGAACTCCGCGTCGATGTAGCCGTAGGCGTCCGGATGGTCCTTCAGCAGGGACGCGATGGCCCGGACGCTCAGCCCCTCGCACGGCTGGTCAGCCTTTTCCAGCAGCAGGTAGGAGAACTCCGCCAGGATCAGGTTGTCCACGTCATTGAACGGCGAGCACGTCATCCTCACGTCCCCGCGCCACTTGAGGTAATCAATCATGTTGGGCATATGGGTCAATCCTCCCGCTTGTTCCGGACAAGCGACGTCATTCCCCCGCGTCCGCCGGGATTCCCGAAGGTCCGGCCGGGATCTCAGCGGCTGAAAACCACAGCCATTTGATCACTATATCCGACCAATATCGTCCCATCCTCAGTGGGTTGCATTGTCCACAGGGTGCTGCCTGATTGGATGACTTCCAGCATGTCGCTGCCATAGCCGACCCATGTGACGTCCTCAGCAGGCTGACCCTCCTGCGCTAAGGTGCCGGTGCCGTCTTCGTTCAGCGTCATGATGTACACGGGCACCCCCGCTTCGGCGGGGGATATGAGCCCCGCACCCAACTCGACCGCGGTCAGGCGCCAGGTGCCGGAGAAAACGGCGGCTCCCGGTTTGGGGAGGGACAGGGTCAGGTTTGGACATTCCTGGAAAGCGTACTCGCTGACAATGGAAACATTTTCTATGCCCGCTACATCGGCCAGCTTCTTGTTTCCGGAAAAGGCTCCTTCCGGGATTTCCCTGAGGGTGGAGGGCAGCGTGACCTTGGTCAGTTCCGGGTTCCAGCGGAAGGAATACGCCCCGATGGATTCCAGGCCTTCCGGCAGCACCAGGGCCTTGAAGGAGGCCTGCTCAAAGGCCCGGCCAATGGTCCTGACGCCGGCGGGAAGGACCAGCTCATCTCCCCAGAAAGTCCGACCAAAGGTATAATCCTCAATCGTGGTCAGCGTGTCCGGCAGATGGATGGCCATTTTATTTTTCCCGTCGCCTGAGAAAGCGCTTTGCGGGATCACCGTGATCCCCTCGGGCAGGGTGACCTTCTTCAGGTTTTTACTTTCGCTGAACACGCCCTGGTCCATCTCCGTCACTCCTTGGGGAACAGCGTATTCCTTCGCCTTGCTCTGGTTCGGGTACCCCCAGAGCTTGGTCATCCCCTTGTCAAACAGCACGCCGTCCTTCACCGCAAAAGCAGCGTTCCCCTCCGCCACTTCAAACGCGGCCAGCCCGTTGTTCCGGAAAGCGCCTTGGCCAATGGTAGCCAGCGAGGCGGGGAGAACCAGTTTTTTCAGCTTGTATGTCAGGCCCAGCGCTTCCTTCCCGATTTCGGTCAGGCCTTCCGGCAGCGTCAGGCTGTTCAGCCCGCTGCAGAAGAAAAATACGTTGTCAGGCAGGGATTTGATGCCCGACGGGAGGGTGACCTTGGCCAGCTTGTAGCACCAGGCAAAGGCATATTCACCCAGCGATGTCACCGATTCCGGCAGGGTCACGGCGGCGAGCTTCTCACAGCCGGAAAAGGCGTACGGCCCGATCATGACTACGCCGTCGGGCACCTTCGCCGTGCCTCCCTTGGCGCCGGCGCAGGCGATGAGGGTATTGCTGCGTTTATCGATGAGCATCCCGTCCTTGGCATAAAAATAGGGATTGTCCTTGTCAACGGTCAGTTTGCTCAGTTTAGCGGCGTGTGAGAACGCGCCTTCCCCGACGGTCTCCAGAGAGGCCGGCAAGGCCAATGATTTGATGTTGGAGTTCCAAAACACGTCGGAACCGATGGAATTCAATGTAGAGGGCAGGTTGATCTTCTCAATGCTCGACCACATGAACGCAGCGTCATTGATGGTTTCCAGGCCTTCGGGCAGCACCAGTTCCCTGTAGCCATCATTCCAGATGATGCTGCCTTGCGACTCCCCTTCCTGGGAGGGCTTGCCCAGCGCCCGGACCGGATAGCCGTCGATCTCCGAAGGGATGACCACTTTCTTCCCCTCCGGATAGATCCCGGTGATGGTCACCGCTCCGTCCAGCACTTCATAATCAAAGCCGTCCGCAGAGGCAGATAGGGCGCTTGCCCCCGCAAAAAAGGGAACCAGACCGGACAGAATACAGCAGACCGTCAGCAGCGAAATCAGTTTCTTCATGACAGACATCCTCCAGCTTTCATTGTTTTTCCGTTCAGGGCACGTAGGTTTCCAGGGTGCCGAGCTTGAACACCATGCCCATCCCCTCCACAGGGTCCTTCAGGTAGCTTTTTTCGCTGCCCACGATGGTGACCGCGCCCGGGTCGCAGCCATAGAACGTATAATAGGTCAGGAAAAAGAGGCTGTCCGGCACAAAAACGGTCAGGTCTCTGCACCCGGAGAACAGAAAACTGCCAAAGCTGTCCGGCCCTTCGGGGATGATGACCTTTCGCAGGGCGGTGCAGTCGCTGAAAATTGAATCCGGGATGGTCATCGTGCCGGAGGGGAGCGTTGCCTCCTTCAGGGCGGTGCATCCTGAGAAGATGTACATTCCCATCTGTGTCACCGAGTCCGGGATCGCGATCCCGAGCAGTTTCTCATTGCCCCCGAAGGCATAGTAGTCCATGCGCTGAAGGGAGGAAGGCAGGGTGATGCTTTCAAATCCGCAGTGACCGAGCGCAAATTCCCCGATGGCTTCAAACCCTTCCGGAAAATCGATTTCAGAGAGGTTTTCACAGTAAAAGAAGCTCATCTTCGGCAGTTCTTTAAGGGACCGGGGGAGGGTCGCCTTCCGCAGGAAACCGGAGCTTTGGAAGACGCCGTCACCCATCGTCTGCAGTGAGTCCGGAAGGGTGACGGATAAAAGCCTGCTTTGCCTGAAGGCTCCATTCCCGATGTGTTTGAGCGACTCCGGGAGGGTGATGTCCGGGAGGTTATAGTTGAAGAACGCCTCGTCCCCAATATACTCCAGCGTCCCAGGCAGGGCGATGGGCCGGTTCAGCCTGTCCGCAAAGGAAAACGCGCTCTTCTCGATCCTGCTCAGGCCTTCCGGCAGGCTGACCTGCTGCAGGGTTTTGCAACTCGCAAAGGCAAACGCGCCAATCGTATTGACCTCCTTGGGCACCTCAAAAACCTTGGCCTTGGACGCGATGGGGTAGGCGAGCAGTTTTGTCCCGTCAGCGGTATACAGGACGCCTTTTTCCACCTTGAAGGTCTCGTTTCCCTTGGCAAGCTCGTATTTGGCCAGCGGCAGGGTGGCGAACGCCCCGTCCCCGATGGTTTTCAAGGTGCCGGGCAGGATCAGCTGCTTGATCTTGCTGCTGTAGGCAAAGGCTTCGCGGCCGATGTCGACCAGGTTCTTGGGCAAGGCCAGCTTGCTGAGGGAAGAGCAGCGGTTGAACGCCTCGTCCCCGATGCTCGTCAGGGTGTCGGGCATCTTGACACTGGTCAGGGACTGGTTGTAATAAAAAGCATAGGCCAGGACGGCCGTGACGTCCTTGGGGACCTGGTAGCTCTTGTCCTTTTTCCCCAAAGGGTAGCTGTGCAGACTGACGGATCCCCCTTCCCGGGAGAAGAGCACGCCCTTTTCACTGTAATAAACGGGGTTTCCGCCGTCCACATCAATCGATGTTAAAGCCGGGCAGTCCAGAAAGGCGCCCGGGGCGATCTCCTTTGTCGCCGCCGGGATCCGGATGGTTATCAGCGCTTCACACCCGCTGAACGCATCCTTCCCGATGGATTCCAGAGTCTCCGGCAGGGTGATGCTTCCCATGGTACTGTAATTGAAACCACCATCCGAGATCCGACGGACCCCTTCCAGGATGATGACGCTGGGCGCGTCCAGACTGCCGGAATAGAAAGCGCCTTCCGTGCCGATCCCCGCCACTTCATAGCCGTCAATGCTTTGGGGGATCGTCAGGGTCGTCCCGTCCTCGCTTTGGCCGCTGAAAATGTAGGCCTTTCCGTCCACTAGATAGTATCCAAAATTTCCGGCGTATAGGAGTTCCGGCGATTCCGCCTCCTCAGCAAGCCCTGCCAGGGGCAGTGCGCAAAAGAGAACGCAGAGCATCAGTATAAAGAACAGCAGCTGTTTTCGCATCTTATATCCTTTCGCATTTTTTTATTTGTTGCTGACTTTATTGTTTTCTTCACACGGTGTCAATCAAAAAACAAGCAATAAACAGCAGCCGCCAGGTCAGCAGGCAGCTGGGCTTCCCTTTGATCCGAATTCTTCTTTTCTATTTGATGGATCGGTTCGCGAAACGATCAGCGGTCAAGGCAGGACGACGCCGGTACGTTTTCTACAGGTTTTCCCGCACAGAAATCGGCCCCTGTTCTTTTTCTTTCTCGATTTCCCTGATTTCCTCCTCCGCAGCGGAAACGAAAAGACCCTTTTCCCCGGTGTAGCGCACCAGGCCGGGCGGGCCGCCGGGGACCTTTTTGACAAGTTTCCGCCGGGTATAGTCCACGCGGGTCCTCTGCCCGCGGGCCTGGGAGAACCAGGCCGCCAGCTTCGCGGCCAGCAGCAGGGCCGTTTCCGGCACGGGCTTTCCCTCGGCCCGGATCAGCACGTGGGAACCCGGGACGTCCTTTGCGTGCAGCCAGACATCATCCGGCGCGGCGTCGTGCAGCAGACGCTCGTTGCCCAGGGAATGGCGCCCGACGAGGATGGTGAAGCCCTCCGGGGAACGGTAGGTCCGGGGATGGGCGGGCAGTTCCCGCTTCTTTCCTCTTTCAGCGCCCTCGCAGCGCAGCAGGCCGGACTCCGCCAGGGCGCCGCGGATGGCCGCCAGGTCCCCCGCCCCTTCCGCGCCGTCCAGGAAGAAGAGCGCTTCCTCCAGCTGGTCAAGGTCGGACAGCGCCTTTCCCTTCTGCTCCGCCGCCAGCTTGCGCGCGGTGTGTGCCTTGCGGTACCGTTTGAAATAGCGCTGCGCGTTGGCCGCGGGGGTGAGCGTTTTGTCAATGGGGATGGTCAGCTCGCCCCCGGTGTAGTAGTCCGGCAGGGTCACTTCCATGGCGCCCCGGGGGATGCTGTGCAGGTTCGCGGTGAGCAGTTCGCCCATCACGCGCACCTTCTCGGCATCCTCCTCTGACAGCACGTCCTCCTGAAGCAGCGCCAGCTTCCTTTCCGTGCGCTCCTTGGCGTTTCTGACGGCTTTTCGCAGCCCGGCGGCGCGCTGGTCAAGGCGCAGGCGCAGTTCGCGCTCATAATACAGCGCTTCCATCCCCTGTGAGAAACTGGGGACACGCTCCTGCCTGTCCTCCGGCTGGCTGATGAAGCGGAAGGGCAGCAGCGCGCGGGGCATGCCGTCAAGATCCCTCAGCAGGGTCGGTTCCGCCATCTGCGGCAGTTCCTTCAGGAGGGCCGAAAGGTCCCGGCCCACCGCCTCCCTGTCCAGCCCGGACAGCGCAGCGCCGCTTTCCCCGCAAAGGCGCATGGCAAGTTCCGCCGCGCTCATCGCGCCCAGCCCCGCGATGGTTTCGCTTAGGAAGCGGTCCAGCGTCCCCTCCGCCCCCCGCAGGCGCGCCATCACCGCGTCCCGGTCGGCCTCCTCCGGCGCCAGCTTGTCCTGGCGCGGCGGCATCACAAAGGGCAATCCGGGGAGCATCTGGCGCACCCTGCTCATGTCCAGGGTCACATGGCGCATCGCGTCCAGGATCCTGCCGTTCAAAACAAGCGTCAGGTTGGAGTGTTTTCCCATGGCCTCAAAATACAGCCGCAGCTCTTCCGCGTCGCCCATCTCGTCCAGGGCGGAAAAGCGCAGCGACAGAAGCCGGTCGCCGAAAAGCTGCTCCGCGCCCAGAAAACGCCCGCTTAGGAGGCGCTTGCGCAGCAGCATGCAGAACAGAAGCGCTTCCGCCGGGTTCTCATATTTCTTTTCCGTCAGATGCAGCCGCGCGGTGCCAGGCGTTGCGCACAGGAGCAGGCGGCGGTTTTCACCCCCGCTGCGGATGGTCAGGATGACCAGGTCGTCCTCCGGCTGGGTGATCCTGTCCACCCGCCCGGCAGCAAGCAGCATATTCAATTCGCGGGCGGCAAAGCCCATCAGCAGACCGTCCATGAAGGCGGCTGTTCTCCTCTGTTATAACGATGAGATCAGAGCTTCGCTCCGCACTGGTCGCAGAAATTGGCATCCTCGGGGCTCAGCGCGCGGCAGTAACGGCAGCGCACCATCACCTGAACATCAGCCGCTTCCCGCTTCTCCATGCTGTCGGCCCTGTACTCCTCCACGTCGAACTGCTGTACGTTTCGCCCGATGGCGTCGGTGAAAGGCTTCGCATCCTCCCATGTTTTCCGCGGATAAAGCTCAAGGCCGGGCCTGGCCGCGGGTTCCTGCGCCCTGCGAGTGACGGTGTCAATGAAGGGATCCAGGTCCTCCCTCATCGCTTTCGGGCCGCGCGCGGCGACGGATTCATCCTGGCCCCTCTCCCCGATCCCCCTGACGATGCCGCCCACGATCATCAGGACCATCCCGCCGACGCCCCGCAGCATGAACATCGCGAAAGACGGCCTTTCAGCGGCGCGGATGCTCATCGCGGCGGTGACAAAGATGGACAGGATGAGAAACAGCCCGATGCCCGACAGCACCATGCCGCTGTAGTAAAGCAGCCTGCGCTGGGGAGAAAAATCATCGCTCTCATTGACATTCTGGTACTTCATTTCATTTTCTCCTTATTGCCGGACCGGCAAAGCACTCTTCGCATGCCTCAACCTATAGTAAACATTCAGCACATACTTCTATCCATAGTATATAACACGCGGACAGCCCCGCAGGCAAGGGGAAAGCAGAAAGAATTTTTGCGCGGTTTTTTGCGCACCGAAACGGAGGAAGACCGGTGCCTTGCCGGCCTTCCCGGCAAGGTGTTTTTCCGTTCTTCCTTCTGCTGTATTCCGCTCTTGCCGGAGCGCTCTCAGGGATGTGCCTTGCAGCTGATCTCCTTCACCGTAAGCGTGAACACCGCCGTTTTCTCCACCGTCTGTTCCGAAAACGTCCAGTCTGACCTGCCGGAGACGTGTTCCATGATCCGTGCCAGCGACCGTTCCTTTTCCGCCCTGTCCCGCAGGAAACGCAGGGTGCCGGTCCCGATGACGCTGACAAAGCGGGCGGTGTATCCGCAGGCCTCCTCCGCCGGGACCAGTTCATATCCCGTGTCCAGCTCAAAGCCGGCCAGGGGATCCGCTTTCATCAGGTCGATCTTTCTTCCCTCCATCGCCCCGTGGAAATGGAACACCCTCTCCCCCTGATCAAAGGAATACCCGAAGCTAAGCGGCACGATGTAGGCGCCTCCCTCATGATTCAAGCCCAGACGGCAGCAGCCGCAGGACAGGATCACCCTGTCGATTTCCGCGCTGTCCGTGATTTCCCGGTCTTTTCTTCTCATCCTGACCCTCCCTCAATCCGTCCTGAACAGCCAGCTGACCGGCCGCTCGCACCTGGCAAACCCCAGCTTTATCTGAAGCCTCATCGAGGCCTCGTTGCCCGGGACGACCTGGCCGAAGGGAAGACGCCCTTCATCAAGCATCCGGTTGATTATCAGGGCCTCCATCGCGAAGGCATGACCCTTTCGCCGGTGCTGCTCAAACACGTGCAGCATGCCCATGCTGCCCTCCTCATGCCAGCCGATGAACCCCGCCAGAACGCCGCCGGAGTATCCCCCCAGCAGGCGGCCGTCCCGGATGGTTTCGCGGATCTCCTCCAGGCTGTGGATATGGTAATGCCGGCTGACCAGTTCCGCCTGATCCTCCGAAAGGGGGATCAGCTCAAGGTCCGTCCTGACAGCCACTTTTTCCCTCTTCAGGTAGACAACGTTATGACAGCGCTGGCTGCCGTTCAAGCCAAAGCGGGCGCTGATCTCCCCGTCCAGTTCCGTGAAGTCATTGACCAGCACCTCCGTCTCAGGCAGGCTGTCCAGCAGCGCCCGGGCCGTTTCCGCGCTGTCGGCGCACAGAAGCGGCAGATCGCAGTGACGGTCAAACAGGAGCACGCCGTCCGCCCTTCTTGCCAGGACCTCCGCGCTGCCGCGCCGCATCGCCTCCAGCGCCTGTACGCGCAGGAGGGGTTCCTGTTCCAGAAATGCCCTTGCTTTTCGGGCCTCTTCAGACATCGCGGCTTCCTCTTTCCATCATGGATTTTACAACTTTCCCGATGATGTGGACACGGCTGAAACATCCAGCCTTTGATCAGGCACGCCCCGAAAAAGAAAACGCCGACAGGCCGTCAGCATTTTCCCGGGCATCCGCCGTTCCCCAAAACTCAGCCGATGACGGCCCTGATCCTGCGGACGCCGGCGGAGGAGCTTTCCTCCTTCTGGATCCTGAAACTCCCCAGTTCCCCGGTGCGGCTGGCGTGCGGGCCGCCGCAGATCTCCTTGGAGAACCCTCCCATCGTGTAGACGCGGACCTTTTCCCCGTACTTGCTCTCGAAAAGGCCCATCGCGCCCTGCGCCTTCGCCTCTTCCACGGTCATCTCCTCCCAGGTGACGGGCGCGTCGGCCCTGATGGCCTCGTTGACCAGGCGTTCCACCTCCTGGAGCTCCTCTTCCGTCATCCTGCGCCCGAAAGTAAAGTCAAAGCGCAGCCGCTCCGCGGTGATGTTGGACCCCTTCTGGTGGACCTCCGTGCCCAGCACCTGCCTTAAGGCGCTTTGCAGCAGGTGGGTGGCGGTGTGCAGCCGCGCGGTCTGCTCGCCGGTATCGGCCAGGCCGCCCTTGAAACGCTGTTCGGCGCCGGTCTGGCTGGTTTTCTGGTGCTCCCGGAAGCGTTCCTGGAAGGCCTCCTCGTCCACCTTCAGCCCGTGCTCCCGGGCCAGTTCCCGGGTGATCTCCACCGGGAAGCCGTAGGTGTCATACAGCTTGAAGGCATCGCGTCCCGGGATGGTGTTGATCCCCATAAGGTGCCGGTCCAGGACGGAACGGAACCCGGCGATGGTGCTGAAGGCATCGTCCAGCTTCCGGACCTCTTCGGCAAACTCCGCCATCTCCGGCGTCGGGCGCAGGGCGGAGCCGGCGTTCTTCGCGGCCTCCTGCGCCAGGCTCATCTTCCGGACCACCTCGCCGGAAAACAGTGTGTCCCGGAGCGCTTCCTTCAGCGACGTGAACCCGTTGACGGACTCCTGCATGCGCCAGAGCATCTTGTCAAACTCGCGCATCCCCTGGCTGATGGTGCGGGCGAAGCGCTTTTCCTCCAGCAGCAGCTGCTCGAGCACGAAGGAACGGTTGATCTTCAGCTCGGGGTATACGTCCTGGTACTGGTCGATGATGACCATGGCGATCTCGGCGGTAAACCCTTCCCCAAGCCCCAGCTGCATCCCGTGGCGCACGGCGCGGCGGATGAGCCGCCGCAGCACGTAGCCCTGGTCCACGTTGGAGGGGGAGACGCCGTTGGGATCGCCCAGGATAAAGGTGGCGGTGCGCATATGGTCGGCCACGATGCGGAAGGAGCTCAGGGTCTTCCCGTCGGCGCCTTCGTACCTGCGTCCGGACATCTCCTCGATCTTCCCGATGATGCCGGAGAACAGGTCTGTCTCATAGACGGAGTCCCTGCCCGTGAGCACCAGGATGGTGCGCTCCAGGCCCATGCCGGTGTCCACGTTTTTCTGCGAGAGCGGCGCAAAGCTGCCGTCCGCCTGCTTGTTGTACTGCATGAACACGTCGTTCCAGATCTCCAGGTACCTGCCGCAGGAGCAGGCCGGGCTGCAGTCCGGGCCGCAGGGCTCCTGGTCCCTTACGATGAACATCTCCGTATCCGGTCCGCAGGGGCCGGTGATCCCGGCGGGGCCCCACCAGTTGTTCGCCTTGGGCAGGAAGAAGATCTGTTCCGGCTTCGCGCCGGCCTTCACCCACAGGTCGCGGCTCTCCAGGTCCCGGGGCGCGTCCTCATCCCCCTCGAACACGGAAAACGCCAGCCTGTCCGGGTCCAGCCCCAGCCATTCCCTGCCGGTCAGGAACTCCCAGCTCCAGGGGATCATCTCCTTCTTGAAATAATCGTTGCCCAGCATCTCAAAGAAGGTGAGGTGGCTCTTGTCCCCCACCTCGTCGATGTCCCCGGTGCGCACGCACTTCTGCACGTTGCACAGCCTCCTGCCGGCGGGGTGTTTCTGCCCCAGCAGGTAGGGCACCAGCGGGTGCATCCCCGCCGTGGTGAACAGCACCGTCGGGTCGTTTTCCGGGATCAGGGAAGCCGAGGGGATCACGGCGTGCCCCTTGTTCACAAAGAACTCGATGAACAGGCTACGCAGGCTTTTCGCGGTCAGTTCTTTCATATCCTCTTCCTTTACGCCAAATCGACGAATTGCAGCAGCACCTTCAGCGCGCCTTCCATGTCGCGCAGGTCGATCATCTCCAGCGCCGAATGCACGTAGCGGCAGGGGATCGACAGGGTGCCCGTGGGAACGCCGGCGCGGCTGGTCTGGATCGCGCCGCCGTCCGTGCCGCCGAAGGCCAGCACCTCGCGCTGCACCGGGACGCCGGCGGCCTGCGCCGCCTCAAACAGCTTTTCCCGCACCGGGGGGGAGGCGATCATGCTGCGGTCCATGATCTTGACCGCGGGCCCCGCGCCGAGTCTGACGGCCGGCAGCTTCGTTTCCGGCGTGTCGCCCCAGGCGGTCACGTCCAGCGCCAGCCCGATGTCCGGCTCTACGTGATAAGCCGCGACCTTCGCACCCCGCAGGCCGACCTCCTCCTGGACAGAGAAGACGCCGACGATGTGGTTCTTCTGCCCCTCGGCATACAGCAGCAGCTCCGCCAGAAGCGCGCAGGCGCAGCGGTCATCCATCGCCGGGGACGCCATGCGGTGGCGGCCCAGCATGGTGAAGTCCGGCGCGTAGACGGCGACGTCCCCGACGCGGACCAGTTTCTCCGCTTCTTCCCGGCTCTCCGCGCCGATATCGATAAAGAGGTTCTTCATCTCGGGCCTGTCGGTCTTCTCATCCGGCTGGATCATGCACACGCCATGGATGCCGGAAGCGAAAACGACCTTGCGCGCGCTGACCATGCCCGGCGACACGCCGCCGACCGCCGCTGCCCGCAGGAAGCCCTCCTTCTCGATGCTGGTCACCACCAGCCCGATATGATCCATATGGGCGGAGATCATGATGGTCTTCGCGTCCTTGTCCGTGCCGTATTTCTCCACGATCAGGTTGCCCAGAACGTCCGTCCTGACGCTGTCCGCGTGCCCTTCCAGCAGGTCCCTGACCTTTTGGGCCACGGCATGCTCGCTGCCCGAGGGGCCGTAGCAGGACAGGAGTTCCTTGAGTGTATCCTTGAGCATTCTCTTTCCTCCCCGAATCACAGGCTGTTCAGGAACGCGCAGGCCAGGTCGGCCTGCGCACTGATGTCTTTCAAGCAGGCGACGCTGACGCCGGAATGGATGTAGCGGCAGGGGACGGACAGCACGCAGGTCCGGGCGCCACGGCCGGTCCGCTGAAAGGAGCCCGCGTCGTTGCCGCCGGTGATCCCAAGCTTGGCTTGGTGCGGAATGCCCTCCTCCTGCGCCACGCCGAGCATCCTCTGGTACAGCCCCCTGTCCGCGATGGACGCCAGGTCCATGAAGCTCACCGCGATGCCCCGGCCGGGCACGCACACCTGCTCCCTGGGCTGGGTACCGCCCAGATCGTTGGCGGCGGTGCCTTCCAGCACAATGGCAATGTCCGGCTGGACGGTGAACGCGGCGGCCATCGAGCCGCGCAGGCCCACTTCCTCCTGCGTCACGAACACGCAGTACAGGTCGCCCGTATACCCGCTCTGCAGGACGTTCAGCAGGCTCCAGCAGCCCGCCCGGTCATCCAGCGCGCGGGCGGAGACGAAGCCGTCGCCAAACTCGGCATAGGGGGTATCAAACACGGCATAGGTCCCCTTCGGGCAGAGCTTTTCGGCTTCCTTCGCGTCCGCGGCGCCGATATCGATGAACAGCTGGTCAAAATCCAGGACCTTCTCCCGGTCCGCCGGGGACTGCAGGTGGATGGCCATCGCGCCGATGACGCCCGGCAGGCGGTCGCGTCCGAGGACGACCCACTTGGAGACCGCCACCCGCGGATCCACTCCGCCTACCGGCAGGAAGCGGAGCAGCCCGTCCTCCGTGCAGCCGGAGACGATAAAACCGATCTCGTCCATATGCGCCGCGACCAGCACGCCGGGCTTGGTCGGGTCAGTCCCCCGACGAAAGCACACCAGGTTGCCCGCGCGGTCCACGGATACGTCCGCGCAGAACTTCCGCGCCTCTTCCCGAAGAAGATTCCTGACCTCATTCTCACAGCCCGAGGGGCCGAAAGCCTCCGTCAACCGCTTCAGTTCCATAGCTCATCCTCCCAGGAACGGCTCACGGCGGCCGCGTAATGCGCCAGCAGCCGCCCGCCCTCCTTCAGGGTGTTCCAGTCCAGCAGCTCCACCGTGGTGTGCATGTACTTCAACGGCAGCTCCAGCAGCACCGCGGGCACGCCGCCGCGGACGGAGCCCAGCTCGTCCGCGTCGGTGGATGTGTTCCTCGGGACCACCGCAGTCTGCAGCGCCACGTTGTGGTCCCTGGCCGTTTCCTTGAGTTTGCCGTGGAGCACCGGGTGGATGAAGGGCCCCATGGAAGCGACCATGGCGTCCAGTCTGTGCGTCCGCCCCTGCGGCGCGCCCGGGGTATCCGCGTGGCAGACGTCCAGCGCCACGGCGAAATCCGGATCCAGCCCAAAGGCCGCGGTCATCGCCCCGCGGCTGCCGACCTCCTCCTGGGAGGAAGCGACGAAAAAGAGGTCCGCCTCATGCCTCACGTTCTGCAAAAGCTGAAGCGCATGATACATCATCGTCACGCAGGCGCGGTCGTCGCAGGTCTTCACCGCGGCCCGGCCGTTCAGAAGCGCTGTATAGCGGTACTCCAGCTGCACCGGGTCCCCGATCTGAACCATTTCGCGCACTTTTTCGGGCGGATAACCGACGTCCGCGAAGAGGGCTTCCCTGCTGTAATTCTTTTTCCGCTCCGCCTCGGAAAGCAGATGCGGCGGCTTGGCCCCGATGACCCCGGGAATCGTTTCCTTCCCGTATACCGTCACGCGCTGACCGGGCAGGATGCGCGGATCCACTCCCCCGACGTTCCCCAGGCGCAGGCAGCCGTCGTCCTCGACGTTGACCACCATCAGGCCGATCTCATCCAGATGGGCGCAGAACACCACCCTGGGTCCCGGCCCCTTTTTGCGCGCGATGACGTTGTTCATCGCGTCGACGCGGACCTCGTCGCAAAGCGGCCTGAACTGGTCCGCGACCCAGGCGGACACCCGTCCCTCATCCCCGGAAAGTCCCGGAACAGCGGTCACCCCGCGCAGAAACTCCTCAAGCTGCATCCAGCGTTTCCTTTCTTCTCCCGGAGAGGCCTTCCCTCAGGATCCCGCGCCGCAAAAACGAACGGTCCGCGCCTCCGGCGGGCATAAAACTCAGGCTCGAGTATAGCATCCGGCCGGTTGTTTGACAACCGGCCGGGATCCTGAACAAGCTTCGAAAAGCCCTGTCACGGCCGTGATTTTCCGGCCTCCTGAACGGCGTGCCCGGCCGCGAGCAGCCCTGTAGCCCAGGCGAACAGCAGGTTGTACCCGCCGCAGTCCCCGTCAACGTTGAGCGTCTCGCCCGTGACGTACAGGCCGGGCACAAGACGGGACTGAAGGGTCCTGGGATCAAAGTCCGAACAGGAAAGCCCGCCGGAGGACACCTGCGCCGCGTCAAATCCCCTGACGCCGGTGACGCGCAGCCGAAGCGCCGTGAGCCACTGCGCGGCCTTTTGCAGGGAGAGCGCCTGCACCTTCTGGGCCATCATCCGGGGCAGCAGCCCGGTATACAGGCGGGCGGCCCCCAGCCTCTCCTCCCGGCGCCTCAGGAAGGCCAGCATCCTCCGGCAGGCGGTCTCTGCATCCAGTTCCCCGGTCTCCACCCGGCGCATCAAGGGTTCAGAAAGGCCCGCAAGCGCCGAAAAATCGATGGAAACGCTCATTTCCGCCCCCGCGTCCAGCCCCTCCCCCGCGTCGCGGGAAAGCTGCATCGCGCACACGCCGCTGATCCCGTAATCCGTGAACAGCATCTCGCCCGCGGAAGCGGATACAGGATGCGCGTCCCTGAAGAGGGTCAGGCAGGCCGGCACGCGCAGGCCGGACAGCCCTTTCACGGCCGCGGTGTCCGTCATCAGCGCGCTCAGCGCCGGACGGAAGGGAACGAGGCGATGGCCCAGGCCTGCCAGTTCCGCCGCCAGGCTTTCACTCCCTCCCAGTTTGGGCGCCGCCGGCCCGCCGGCAGATACGATCAGGCGGTCCGCCTCAAAGGTCTCTCCCCCCTGGGTCCGGATGAGAAAGCCTTCTCCCTGGCGCCTGATCTCCCTGACCGTACAGGAGGTGCGGACCCGGACGGACGGGCTGGTCTCCAGCCTTGCGCGCAGGCAGTCCAGCACGCAGGCCGCCTGGCCGGACGCCGGATAGGCCCGCCCGTCCGCTTCCCGGCGGATGACAAGCCCCAGCCCTTCAAAGAACCGGGCGACCTCCTCCGCCCCGCAGGCGGTAAGCACGCCTCTGGCGAAAGCGCTGTCCCCCCGGTAGGCGGGCTCCCCGAAGTTCATCAGGTTGCATCGCCCGTTGCCGGTCGCCAGCAGCTTCCTGCCGACGCGTTCCTCCTTCTCCAGCAGCAGCGTATCAAGCCCCGCGTCCGCCGCGGCGCAGGCGGCGGCGAGGCCCGAAGCCCCGCCGCCGATGATGATGAGATCCAGATTATTTTTTGGTGGGCGCTGCGTTGTAGGCATCCTGGATGGCCTTCATATGGTCAGGATCCACCTTACCGGAGGAGTGGATCCGGCTGTTGACGAAGTGGATGCACAGCTGCCCGTTGTAATCATTGCCGGGGATCGTGTCGCCGTCCGGGTAATTGTGCGGAACGCCGTACAGCGAGGCCGCGAAGGTCCTCCCCTTGAGGGTGATCCATACAGGGCGGCGCTGGTAGAGGTTCTTTTCCAGGATCTCCTGGGCTGACTTGACGCCGTAGACCTTGCACAGCGCCGCCGTGTCCGCGGCGGTCAGCGGCTCGCCGTCCACGTGGTCCCCGCCGGCCCAGCGCTTGATGCGCAGGGAGATCTTGGTCTTGACATCGGTCATCACCGCCGTCTCGCCCCTGCCCCAGAAGGAATTGATGTCCCCGGTCACCCAGTCCACCAGTTCCACAGGGTTGATCTCAGGGATCACCGTGCCCCCTCCGCCGGGATCATAGGTGCCCTCCGGGACGGTGTTGTACAGCTTGTGCTGGGTGGCGCTGCCCGCTCTGCCGTCGATGATCAGCCCCTTGGCCTGCTGGAAGGCCCTGACAGCGGCGGCGGTTTGGTCGTCGTAGGTGCCGGTGATATAGGCGCTTTGCAGGTAGCCCAGGCGGTTCAATTCCTGCTGCAGCCGGGTGACGTCCTCGCCGGTGGATGCCAGCCAGAGTTCTCGGTAGGTCGCCGTCCTGGGCGAGTCCGGGTCGCCGGTCTGCTTGAAGACCGCTTCCTCTTCCTTGGTCAGGACACGCAGCAGGTCACCGCGGATCCAGCCGTTGATCCCGGATACCCTGACCTCATGCCAGGTCTGCCCGTCCGCCTGGGCCGTCGGGCCCAGCAGTTCCACGACCGTGCCCTGCCTGTACAGGAGGGTCAGGCTGGTAGTACTGCCTGCGCTGGGCCGTACCAGCACCTTTTCCATCCGGGTGATGGCCGTTTTGCTCATGTCCTCCGGCCTGGGCGTGGGAGTGGGCGCGGGCGGCGGGGTCGGCGTTGGCAGGGTGTTGAGGTAGTCCGTGTACTCCTGCACCGTCATCAGCCGGGCGGTGGAGCCCAGCAGGTAGCCTTCTGCGCCGTTGTATAAAATCTTGTACCACATCCGTCCGCCGGCATCCACGGCGCTGTAGTAGGGGAACACCTTCCCGGCCTCGGCGATCTGCCCCAGGGTGGCGGCGTCCTGGCTGGGTGACTTTCTAACGTTGACGCTGGTCATCGTGGTCATCACGTAGCCGTTGATTTGCGGCGTCCCGCCGCCGCCAGGAGGCGTGAGGCTGGGGATGGTCCCGTTGGTAAGGTAGGCGGCCACCTCCCCGGCGGTCATCTGGCGCACGCAGTCGCCGCGCAGGTAGCCCGTCTGGCCGAGGGTGCTGATCTGGAACCAGTTGTAGCCGCCGGCCGTGCGGATCGGGCCTGTCAGCGGGAGGACCTGCGCCTTGTCCAGCCTTCCCAGGATCAAAGCGGCGGAACTGGGGGTCTTCCTGATGTTGATCTCTGACTTGATGGTGACGATGTAGCCCATCGTGCCCTGCCCGGGGGTCACGGAAGGCGCGGGTGTCGGCGTCCCGCCGGAGGGCGGAATCAGCTCGATGACGTCGGAGCGTACATACCCGACGCCCTTCGGGCTGTTCACCAGATACCAGGTATAGCCGGACTGCTGCGTGAAACGGGTGTAGTTCATCACCAGGCCCCTGTCCAGCTGGGCGATGGTCAAACCGCCCGGCGCATTGCGCAGGTTGACCCCGCCCTTGATCAGTTTCAGCGAGCCGGCAGCGGGGACCGCCGTGCCGGAGGGCGTGGGCGTGATGGCCGGGGTCGGCGCGCCCTGCAGATACTCATAGCAGTCCGAGCGCACGTAGCCGTACTGTTTTGAAACGTCATCGTAGGCGTACACCCAGTTGTAGCCGCCAAAGGCGGTGGGCGCGCCGAAGAAGGGCATCACCTTGTATTTATCAAGCGTTCCGATGACCGCGCCGCCGGGTGTCTGGCGCAGGTTCACGCCGCCCAGGGTGATGCGCACGCTGTTCTGCCCGGGGCCGGCCGTGGGCCCTCCGCTCGGCGCGGGGCTGGGCGTAGGAGTCGTCACACCCCCGGTCCTGATGACGTAGCAGTCCGAGCGCACGTAGCCCGTCAGGCCGTTCTGGGGGTCGGTGACCTTCAGCCAGTAATAGCCTCTGGCGTACACCGGGCTGCCGGCATAGGGCAGCGCCTTGCCCTGCTGATACTTCCAGATGGACTCCCCGGCGGGCGTTTTTCGGAGGTTGGTGTTGGGAAGGGTGATCTCAAGGGTGCCTGTGCCGGCGGGGGGCGCGGTGGGCACGGGCGTCGGCGTCCTGTTCATCTCCGCCAGTTCATCAGCGGTCAGCGCGCGCAACTCAGATGCCGGGAAATATCCCTGTACCCCGTTTACATCTATCTTATACCAAGTCGCGGAGGTCTTCTCAAGGACCCTCACCACCTGATCCTTCAGCAACAATCCCTTGCTCGCGCTGTTGTCCTCCGCGTTTTCGCGCAGGTTGAATCCGGCGCCGGTCACCTTCATGTATTCAACCGCCGCGGTCGGCGTGGGTGTCGCCGCCCCCGTGAAGGGCTGGGGTTTGTTGACCAGCCAGGCCGCTTCCTCCTCCTGGCTGAGCATCCGGAAAAAATCCCCGCGGATGTATCCTGTATAAGTCCGGTTAGGCAAGGTATAGCCATTGGTTTCCACCTTATACCAGGTAACCCCATCGAAGATATCCTGGGACAAAACTTTCGCCACCCAGCCCGCGGGAAGCCTGTCATAGAAATCGTGCGTGTCATAGCTGGGCCTGAAATTCACCGTTTGCCCAGCACCGACCACCACCATGCCATGGGTCACTTCCGCGCCCGCGGGCAGAAGCGGCGTCATCATGATCAGCGCCATCAGCGCGCAGCCCAGGCGGGACAGCAGAGCCTTTCCGGCTTTATTTTCCATGCGCATGCACCTTATCCTCCAGATTTCAACACTCCGTTTCCATGAGTGACCGCTTTCTGCAGGCCATTCTATTACAAAATCATTACAAGGTCAAGCATCGGCAGAAAGTAAACCCTGTCCTTGCAGGCCCTGCCCGCGATGGCTTATACTGCAGGCAGGCAAAGTGCATGGTTTGGGAGGGGCAAATGATGTCCGTGATGTCTTTATATGCAAAATGGCTTGACATGTGCGCGGCGGAGCCGGACCTGATGCGGGAGCTTTCCCGGATCCGGGACGACCGCCAGGCGATCGAGGACCGCTTTTATGCGGACCTCTCCTTCGGCACCGGGGGGATGCGCGGCGTCATCGGCGCGGGCATCAACCGCATCAATCTCTTCACCATCAGGCGCGCCGCGGCCGGCCTGGCCGACTGGCTCAGCGCGGACCCCGGCAGCCGGGGCAAGCCGGTGGTCATCGCCCATGATTCCCGGCTCTTCAGCGCCCGCTTTGCCCGGGAGACCGCGCTGGTCCTGGCGGGCCGCGGCGTCAGGGCGCTGCTGTTTGACGCGCTCCGCCCGGTCCCGGTGCTCTCCTTCGCCGTGCGTCACCTAAACGCCGCGGCGGGGGTGGTCATCACCGCCAGCCATAACCCGCCCCAGTACAACGGCTTCAAGGTCTACGGGCCCGACGGCGCGCAGCTGGCCCCGCAGGCCGCGGACATCGTCACAGAAAACATCCGCCGGCTGGATTTTGAAGCCTGCCTGCCCATGGAAGAGAGCAGGGCAAGGGAGCAGGGCCTGCTGGCGGACATCGGCAGGAAAGAGGTCGACGACGCCTATACGAAAATGGCGCTTCGCCTGATGGTGCGGCCGGACCTGGTCCGGGCGCTGGGCGGGGAGCTGAGCATCGTATATACACCGCTGCACGGTTCCGGCAACGTTCCGGTGCGGCGCGTGCTGAACGAGGCGGGCTTTGGAAAAGTGACCGTCGTGCCCGAGCAGGAGATGCCCGATCCCGCCTTTCCCACGGTCAAGGCACCCAACCCGGAGGATCCGGCCTCCTTCACCCTGGCCATCCCGCTGGCGGAAAGGACGGGCGCCACGGTCATCTTCGGCACGGACCCGGACTGCGACCGTCTGGGCGTATGCGTGAGGGACAGGGAGGGCGTTTTCCGCACGCTGACGGGCAACCAGATCGGCTGCCTGCTGCTGCACCACGTCCTGAGCGAAAAGAAACGGATGGGCCTGCTGCCAAAGGACGGCGCGGCGGCCAAGTCCATCGTGTCCAGCGAGCTGGCGCGCGCCATCTGCGAGGATTTTGGGGTCACGCTCTTTGACGTGCTGACCGGGTTCAAGTTCATCGGCGAGCTCATCCAGCAGTTTGAGGAAACCGGCGGCCACACTTTCCTGTTTGGCTTTGAGGAGAGCTTCGGCTATCTCTCCGGCACCAGCGTGCGGGACAAGGACGCCGTCAACGCCGCGCTGCTGACCGCCGAGGCCGCCTGCGTGTGCCTGCATGAAGGGATCACCCTCTACGAAAGGCTGCAGCAGATCTATCAGAAATACGGCTTCTTTTCCGAGGCGGTGCTGTCCAGGGATTACCCGGGCAAGCAGGGCGCGGAGCAGATCCGTCACATCATGCAGGCCCTGAGGGAGGCTCCGCCGGACAGGATCGCCGGGCTCAGGGTGCTGGCGGTTCGGGACTATCTCAGCGGCAGGCGCAAGGAAAACGGCCTTGTCACCGACATGGGGCTTCCGGTCTCCGACGTGCTGTTCTTTGAGCTGGAACAGCGCCACTGGTTCTGCATAAGACCCAGCGGCACGGAACCCAAAATCAAGCTGTACACCGCCGTCAGCCACAGGGAGAGCATGGAGAAGGCGCAGTCGCTCGGCAGACAGTTGACCGGGGCCGTCCTGGCACTGCTGGAGGGCTGAGGTCAAGGGACGATTGAGGACGGTTGGGGACTGCGTCCCCGGAACTCTCCCGGGGAGGAACTCCCCGGACCCCGGCAATAATCAAACATACTGATCAGGCACACATGAGAAACCTGCCTCGCCGGAAGGCAGGTTTTCTCGTTTTTATTTGGATATTACTAAACGAATGAGTAAACGCACCGATGAGACGAGGATTTTTGATGGCTCCGCTAAGCCGAAAGAATGAGGCGTAGCGGAGCCTACGCCGATTGAAAGAGGCAACGCGGAGGCGCAAAAAGACTGTCTCATCAAAGTGTTTATGATTGAGTTTAGTAAAAAGGGGCTTTTGGCGTCCTTCTCTCAGTCCGACACCCTCACCGGGAGGATCAGGTAGGTGTACTGGTTGCCGCTCACGGGGCTGACCACGCAGGGGCTGACGTTGGTGTTGAAGCGCATCGAGAGGTCCGGCGTGTCGATGTTCCTGATCACGTCGCTGAGATAATTCGCGTTGAAAGCGATGGACAGCGGGCTGCCGTCAAAGTCGATGCTGATCTGCTCCGTCGCGGCGCCTTTCTCCGCGTTGGCGGAGATGGTGAGCGTCTGGTCCTCGATCTTCAGGCGGAGCAGGTTGTTGCTGCCTTCCCGCGCGATGAGGCTGGCGCGCAGGATCGCCGCGGAGATGGCCTGGCGGTCCGCCCGGATGGCGGTGGTCCACGAAGTGGGCAGGATCTGGCGGTAATTGATGTATTCCCCCAGGATCAGCGGGCTGAAGACCCGGGTCCTGTCAAATTCCGCCAGCAGGTGCGTCTTGGACATCGTCAGCGTGATGGGCTGCTCGCTGTCTGACAGCATCCGGCTGATGCTGCTGGTCAGGGAACCGGGCAGGATGTAGGAGAGGATTTCCTTGCCCTTTGGCATCTCATGCTCGCAGTAGACGCGCTGCATCGCCAGCCGGTATCCGTCCAGGCAGGTGAAGCGCACCTCGTCCTTGCTGGTCTCCATCAGGCAGCCGGTGAGGATGCGGCGGGTCTCGTCGGTCGAAATGGCGAAGATGATGCTCTTCACCGCGTTTTTGAATTTCTGCTGGCTGATCCTCGTGACGGATTCAGGCTCCACCTTCATGATGTCGGGGAACCCTTCCGCCGCGATGAGCACGAGGCGGGTCTTGCTGCCCATGTTTTTTACCACCGCGCGCTCGTTGTTCTCGGTTTCCAGCTCAACGTTGCCTTCCAGGTTCCTGATCAGCTCGCCCAGAAGCCGGGCCGGCAGCAGGGCGGAACCCTCCTCCCTGACCTCCGCCGGGATCAGGGACTGAATGGCCTGTTCCCCGTCGGTCACGGTCAGCTGAAGGCCTTCTTCCAAGGTCTCCAGCAGAACGCCCTCCTGGAAGGGTCTCGTCGGGCGCGCGGGCAGCGCGTGGCTGACCATGCCCATCCCATGGTTGAAATCAGATGCGTTGAAGGCGACCTGCATGTTTTCCTCCCCGGCTTTTCACGGCTTGAGCCGTCACTGGCAGTAGTAATGAGTAAGGCAGCAGTAGCAGTAGGGGGTGTTGATACGGTGGATAAGCCTTGCATCCCTTGACCGGACAGCTTTTTTTGTTCCCTGCGTCCTGTGGGGAAAAGAGGGCTTTCTGTGGATGGCTGTGGATGAAGGTGCTCCGGAGCATCCATTTCCCCGTTTTGACGGACCGCGGATCCGCCTGCCCTGCGCAACGGCTTCGGATCGGAAGACCCGGCTCCCTGATGTCCCGCGCTTTCCCGTCGCCCGAAAAGGGGCAGTCACCGGAGTATCCACAGGAAGCGCGCGCTGTTGACAAACTGTCCGCTGATGAATAAATCGGTTGGAACCTGCCGCGGGGAGATCCTGGATCATGTCATCCCCTGGTTTTGAACAGGCTTGTCTACAGGGACATCCCGCCGGCCGCTGCCTTGTCCAGCAGCACGGTGACGCTTGGATGGGTGCGCAGGATGGAAGCCGGTATCCACGGGTCCACCTCGTCCTCCATCATGGCCTTGACGGCGTCGGCCTTCTGTGTGCCTGTGGCGAGCAGCAGGATGCTCCTGGCATTCATGATGGTCCCGATGCCCATGCTCACCGCGCGGCGCGGGACCTCGTCCGCGGAGTCGAAGAAGCGCCGGTTGGCAAGGATGGTGCTCTCCGTCAGGGTGATGACGTTGGTGCCGTACACAAAGCGGTCCGACGGCTCGTTGAACCCGATGTGCCCGTTGCTGCCGATGCCCAGCAGCTGCAGGTCGACCCCGCCCGCTTTCCGGATCGCTTCGTCATACTTCCTGCACTCGCCCGTGAGGTCCTCGGCCAGGCCGTCGGGCAGGTGCGTTTTCCTGATGTTGATGCGGTCAAAAAGGTTCCTGTGCATGAAGGCGTAATAGCTCTCCGGATGGCTTTTCGGAAGGCCCACGTACTCGTCCAGGTTGAAACTGGTCACCCTGGAAAAGTCCAGCACCTTGTCCTCATACAGGCGGATCAACTCCAAATAGGTGGAAAGCGGCGTGGAACCGGTGGCAAGCCCGATCACGCTGTCCGGCTTCCTGAGGATCTGCGCCGCGAAAACGGCTGCGGCGGCACGGGCAAGCGAACCTTCGCTTTCAAAGACGTGCAGGATCAATCGTTCGATCTCCCCCTCTTTTTGCGCATTATACCATATTTTGAGGGCATTGTGCACTTTTATTTGCCGGGGGATCATCATGCGAAGGCCATCCGTCCCATGTTTCAGGGTGGATTTCATGATATAATCGCAGGCAAATCACGGAAGGAAAGGAAACACATGGAGAAAGGATTGATCAGGGCCTCCTCGCCCGAGGAGATGGGGCTGAGCAGCGCGGCCTTCCTGCGTTTCTTTGAGCGTCACAGGGATCTGGGCATCCACTCCCTGGCCGCGGTGCGCAATGGCAAGGCGTACGCGGTCTCTGTCAGGCCCTGGGCGGAGGATGCCCCGCACACGCTGTTTTCACTGTCCAAGAGTTTCACGTCCATGGCGGCGGGCATCGCATCAGACGAAGGGCTGATCCGCTTTGAGGACAGCGTTGCGGAGGTGCTCAGCGACAGCCTGCCGAAAAAGGCTGACCCGAAACTGCGTCAGGTGAAGCTGCGCCATCTGCTGAGCATGTCCTCAGGCCTGGATCCTGTCAGCGACCAGCGCAGCCTCAGAGGGAAACGGAACTGGGCACGGGAGATCCTGCGCTTCAAGGTGCTGCATGAGCCAGGCACCGTGTTTCACTACAACACCATGGGCACCTACCTGGCCGGGCGCATGGTGGCAAAGAAGACCGGGATGAGCCTGAGGGATTACCTGCTTCCCCGGCTGTTTGAGCCGCTGGGGATCAGAAAGCCGCAGTGGGACTGCTGTCCGCTGGGGTACAACACGGCGGGATTTGGCCTGCACCTGTCCGTCATGGACATCGCCGGGGCTGCGCAGCTGCTCCTCAACCGGGGCGTCTGGGACGGGAAGCGGCTGCTCTCTGAGGCGTATCTGTCCCAGGCGACGAGAACGCAGATCGACAACCGCGGCAGTGAAAGCGGGGAGGATCCCTCCGACTGGGAACAGGGCTACGGATGGCAGTTCTGGCGGTCCCGCCATGGAAGATACCGCGGCGACGGGATGTTCGGTCAGGTGATGATGATCGACGACAGGAACAACCTGGCCCTCGCGGTGACCGCCGGGCTCAACGACATGGGCCTTGAGATGGACGCCCTGCATGAACTGATGGACGGGCTGGTCTCCCTGCCCGCCTCGTCCCCGAAGGAACGCGGACAGCTTAAAAAGCTGTCGGAGGAGCTGGCCTGTCCCGAACCCCCGGACGGCGGCGGCGCGCTGAGGGGCGAGGGCAGCTACCGGACCCGCGACGGGAAGACGCTGAGGCTGGAAACACCGGACGAAGACACCCTGCGCGTGTTCTACAGGGGGCGCGGCGACTTTCTCCCCCTGGTCTACACCATGAAGCGCGGTCAGGCGCACCGGGGCGAGCTGTCCGTCCCCACCCCGGGCGAGCGGCCGCAGGCCTACCTGGGCCGTTTCGGCGTCAGGGACGGCGTGATCACCGCGCAGGCGCTCATGCCGGAAGCTCCGTACAGGATGACGCTGATGATCAAAGAAACCGGCCGCGGGCTGTCTGTCAGCATGGACACCGTGGGCGCCGACAGCGGGACGTTTGACTTTATCCCGGCAGGGTGAGGGGAATAGAAAGGGAGGCTTGATGGCGGAAAGCCTGTGGGTCAGGGAGATCAAGCGGAATAGGATCACCCGGGACGTGGTCGTGCCCTGCCCCGGGAAGGACTGGCGGGAAGCGCTGGCCTCAGCCTGCCGCGCGCTGGATATCGGCGTGCCGATGACGGTGGGCAAGCACGACCGGGATTTCGAGGCGTTCAGCCTTCTGCGTTTCCTGCCGGAGCATTTCCTGGAAACGGTGCCCTTTGACCGGCTGGAGGCGGAGTACTTTGAGATGGAGGACGGGGGGAAGCATGCACGTCCCTGAGGGTGAGATATCCGCGCAGGAACTGCTCGGCTTTGAGAAGGCGATGGAAGCTGAGCCCCCCGTCCCCTACGACCGGGAGAAATGGGTGTACGCGCCGCCCTTCTACGCCCCCTACCGCTATATCCTTGGCACCAGGGGGGACAGGCCGCTCATCTGCGTGGGGCTCAACCCTTCCACCGCGGAACCTGACCGGCTGGACAACACGCTCAAAAGCGTGCAGCGCATCGCCCTTGCCAATGGGTATGACAGTTTCCTGATGATGAACCTGTACGCCCAGCGTGCCACGAGGCCGCGGGACATGGACAGGGAGGCCTGCCGGTATCTTTCGGAGGAGAACCTGCGCGCTTTCCGCTATCTGCTGGGCTTCACCAAAACGGTGTGGGCCGCCTGGGGCGCGGTGATGGAGACGCGGGGCTACCTGGCCCTTTGCATGCGGGATTTTATTAAAACGGGGTTGGAGGAAGGGGCGGTATGGGTCTGCGCGGGGAAACGGAGCCTGAAGGGGCACCCGCACCATCCCCTGTACCTGAGGAAGGACAGCGTTTTCGAACCTTATGATGCAATGGCTTATCTTGCGGAAATGGAGGAACGGGATGCGTTTTGAGGAAAAGAAGATCCAGCTTAGGGACGGCAGGGTCCTGAAACTGCGCAGCCCGGAGGAGGGGGACGCCGAAGGGATGCTGGCCTACCTCAGGCAGACCGCCGGGGAGACGCATTTCCTGCTTCGCACGCCGGAGGAGGTCACGATGACGCTGGAGGAGGAGAAAGCCTTCCTGAAAAGCTGCGCGGAGGACAGCCGCCGGATGATGGTAGCCGCCTTTGCGGATGGGAAACCCGTCGGAAGCATCTCCTTCGCGCCGGCCGGGCCGAGAAAGAAGGTGTGCCACCGGGCGGAAATGGGCGTCGCGGTCCTCAGGGAATACTGGCACCTGGGCCTCGGCAGCCTGCTGATGCTGGAAGCGCTGAACAAGGCGCGGGAGACGGGCTTTGAGCAGATGGAGCTGGCCGTCTGCGAGGACAACGCGCGGGCCATCCGGCTTTATGAACGGTTTGGTTTCAGGCATTGGGGGCGTGTGCGCAACGCCTTCAGGCTGTCGGACGGCACCTACCGGGACGACCTGATGATGGGGCTGTTCCTGAAGGATCCGGAGGACGCAGGGGGCAGCGGGCAGTAAAAACAAACGATCTGAAAGGGAAAGATGGAACAGAAGGAAATTCATCCGGGTCCAGGGAAGGGGGATGTTCTCCGTTTCCTGAAGTTTACCCTGTTTTCGGCGTCCGCCGGAATCATCCAGATCGCTTCCTTCACGGCGCTGTTTGAGCTGGCGCGTTTTCCGTACTGGCCGGCCTACCTCATCGCGCTGATCCTGTCGGTGGTGTACAACTTCACCGTCAACCGCAGGTTCACCTTCAGGTCTGTCGAAAACTATGCAGGCGGCATGCTCAGGGTGCTTGGATACTACCTGGCGTTCACGCCGCTGTCCACCTGGTGGGGGGCGGGGCTCACCGCGCTGGGCGTAAATGAATACGTCGTGCTTTCCGGCACGATGCTGGTAAATTTCGTGACGGAATACCTCTTCTGCCGGTTTTTCGTGTACCGCCATTCGCTGGACACCCGGCAGGCGAGGCAGGGCGCGGAAGAGGCCCTGGCGCAGCCCCCGGACGGGGAAGGCCCCGGCCTTGCGGGAGGGTGAGGATGGATTTTGATGAACTGAGGAAGATCAACGGCGAAACGGCGCGCAACCGCGCGCTGTATGAACACGTCTTTCAGGAGAAGGACCGCCTGGCCGGGCAGGCGATGAGCGTGGAGCGGCTGACCACCCTGCGCGTGCTGAATGAAACGCTGGGGCCCGGAAGCCGCGTGCTGGATCTGGGCTGCGGCGCGGGGGCGTATGCGCTGCCGCTGGCGGAGGCGGGGCACGAGGTCGTTGCGGTGGACCCGGTGCCCCTGCACGTCACCCAGCTGAGGGCCGCGCTCAGGACCGGCATGGCGCTTCATATTCTGCAGGGGGAAGCGCCGGGCGTGCTGGAGGCGTTCCCGGACGGCAGCTTTGACGCGGTGCTGTGCCTGGGGCCGATGTATCATCTGCACGGCCGGGAGGACCGTTTGCTGTGCCTCATGGAATGCGCCAGGGTGCTCAGGCCCGGCGGGCGCGTCTTCCTGGCCTTCATCAACGGCGACTGGGTCATCGCCACGCAGACCCTGCGCTATGACGGAGGGGAATACCTGCTTACGGGCGACTATGACAGGGAAAGCTTCCGGGTGGACGACTTCCCCTTCCAGTTCCATACGCTTTTGGAGGCCGAGGAGGAGGTCGGGGAAGCCGGGCTGCACATCCACCGCCTGATGACCAGCGACGGGCTCTCGGAGCTGCATGAGCAGGCGGTCAATGCCTTCACCGGGGAGCAGTTCGCCCAGTGGCTGCGCTACCACCGGCACCTGTGCGAAAAGCCGGAGTTCCTGGGCTGCGGCAACCACCTGCTGTTCGTATGCGGAAGGGAAGATCCGGGCTATATCCGTTCCCTGCGGAACAAGGTCGGGAAAAGGCCGCTGATGCAGTGCGGCGCCAGCGTGATCGTGGAGAACGACCGGGGCGAGGTGCTTCTGCTTCGCCGCGCGGACACCGGGGACTGGTGTTATCCCGGGGGCGCGGTGGAGCTTTATGAAAAGACGGAGGATGCCGCGCGGCGGGAGTTGAGGGAGGAAACGGGTCTGACGGCCGGGCGGCTCACCCTGCTGGGGGTCTTCTCCGGGCCGGAACACGCCTTCACCTACCCCAACGGTGACCGGGTATCCAACGTCGACGTCGTGTATACCTGCCGGGAGTTTTCGGGAAGTCTGCAGGCGGAAGAGGGCGAAGCCAGCGAACTGCGGTTTTTCCCCAAGGATGCCCTGCCGCCGGACCTGTTTCCGCCGACTGCGCGGGTGCTGGGGAAATATGTGAAGGAACCGGTCAGAAAATGAATGAAGCGGTGCTGACCTTTGAACAGGTCTCAAAGCGTTTTGGGTTCCATGAAGTGCTCAAGAACGTCACCTTTCCGCTAAAAAAAGGGGAGTGCGCTGCTCTGACCGGGATGAACGGCAGCGGAAAGACCACCTTGCTGAAGCTGGCCGCGGGGCTGACCCTGCCGTCTTCCGGCACGGTCCGGGCAAAGGAAAAGATCAGGATCCAATATATCCCGGAAAGCTTTCCCCGGCTGAACCTCAGCGCCCGCAGCCTCCTGCGCAGCCTGGGCGGTGTTGAGGGATTGGATAAAAAAAGGATGAAAGGGAGAACAGACCAGCTGCTTGAGCTCTTCAACCTTCAGGATTCGTCGGGCACGCCCCTTCGCGCCTATTCAAAAGGAATGCTGCAAAAGGTTTCCGTCATCCAGGCCTTTTTAAGCCGCGCGGATGTCCTGCTGCTGGACGAGCCGCTGTCGGGCCAGGACAGGGAGTCGCAGGATGCCTTCATTCACCTCGCCAGGGAATGCCTCCTGGAAGGGACGGCCGTGCTGCTGGCCTGCCATGAGCGGTCCCTGATCCGTGCGCTTGCCGGGACAGCCTACCGCATCAGGGAAGGGGAGCTGCGTGCCTGTGAGGTGCCGATGGAGGAAGCGGAGGTGATCTGCCTGTTTGAAACCCCGGAGGAAGGGTTCCTGATTCCGCCGGATCTTGACGGGATCCTTCGGATTGAAAACCCCGGCAGGGAGCTGCTTGCCGCTGTTTCGCCCGGTGCCTGCGACGGCATCCTGATGAGGATGCTCCAGGCAGGCTGCAAGCTCAAGGAGATGCGCCGTGAAAAGGATCGCTGAAGCGGCCTGGCTGCAGGCCGCCGTCTACCTGAAGACCGGCAGGGCCGTGATGCCCGGTCTGGCGCTGCTGGTCTTTCTGGTCACGTTTTATTCGATCGGCCCGGCGGACATCGTCTCCTCCTCTGCGCTGACAGCCCTGGCGCTTTTCCTGTGCATGACCTGGGCCGGGATCAGTTTCTCGCGGGAAGAGGAGCCGGTCATATCCCAGATGGTCCAGCTGAAACTGGGCAGCTTTGCCCGGGAGACGATTTCCCGCGCTCTTCTGCTGCTTGCGGCCGTTTTTTTGGCATCCGTTCTCTCCGCTGCCTGGCCGCTGATCAAAAACGCGGTGAGCGGCGGAACATTCTTCACAAGGGAAATCACCGCCCCGGATATCGGGGGGATGGTTCTCCTGCTGGTTTCAGCGTCCTTGGCAGGAGGGGCGTATGGCGGTTTGTTCCACTCCCGGATCTTCAGGGACACCAGGCTGGCCTGGCTGCTGGCGCTGTTCGGGTGCCTGGCGGGCGTTTTCTCCGGCGTGATCCAACGCGGCATCCCCGCGTTTGCATTCCTGTCCCCTTTGTTTCCGCCCATCTACGGGCTGATCACCCGGTTTGAAGGGGCTGTGTTTTTTGAGCGGACGGTGCTGCTGAAGACCTCTGCCGCGTGCTGGATTTTCGCTTCCGCTGCCTTCTCCGTTAAAATCCTTCTGCTCAGACGCGTTCGGTATTGATGCAGAATTTCCTGAGATGTGAGGGTTTCCTCGGCAAGCCTGCGGAAACCGCGGCGGGGAGCAGGCGCCCGGCGCGGACACCGCTTGGTTCAAAATCGGTGCTTTGCCGGAAAACGGTCCGCCCTCATTGCCCCTGTGCCGGGGGAGCCAATCTGATCAAAAATGGAAAGAGGGGAAGAACCATGAATCCGTTGAGGGAAGACGTTCCGCGGGTCGCTGAAAACCTTGGCGCGCTCATCCGCTATCCGACCGTTGCCGGGGAGGGTGAGGACAAGGCGGCCTTTGAAGGCTGCCGGGAAGCGATCCGGGAGCTGTACCCCAAGACCGCCGCGGCGTGCGAGCGCCGCCTCATCGCCGGGCGCGGGGTGGTGTGGCGCTGGCCTGGAAAGACGGGCGGAATGCCCTGGGTGCTCATGGCGCACTATGACGTGGTGCCGCCCGGGGAGACCGGCTGGGAGGGGGACCCCTTCAGCGGGGAGGTCAGGGAGGGGTATGTCCATGGCCGCGGCGCGCTGGACACCAAGGGCACGCTGGCCGCGATGCTTCAGGCGGCGGAAGAGCTGATCGCGCAGGGCTTCACCCCGCCGCGGGACGTCTTCTTCTGCTTTTCGGGGGATGAGGAGACCTACGGGCCGACCACCGGGGAGATCATCCGATACCTCAAGGAGAGCGGGCAGGAGCCGGACTTCGTGCTGGACGAGGGCGGGAACATGGACGAAGCACCCCTGCCCGGGTTCACGGGGCTGGCCGCGATGGTGGGGGTGGCCGAGAAGGGCATGGCCCAGATGCGGCTCTGCGTCACCGGCCCGGGCGGGCACGCCTCCAGGCCGCCCCGGGAGACCCAGTCGGACATCCTGGTGAAGGCGATGGAGCGGCTGCGGAAAAATCCCTGGCCGATGCGCTTCACGCCGCCGGTCCGGGCCTGCCTGCGCGCGCTGAGCCAAAACTGCTCCTTCCCCTGGCGGCTGATATACAAGTACCCGGACCTGTACGCCACGGTGCTCACCGCCCGCTTTGAGCACGACGCCGGGGCGGAAGCGGCGCTGCTGCGCACCACCTGCGCGCTCACCCAGCTGTCCGGCAGCGCCGCCGCCAACGTGCTGCCGGACGTCGCCGCCGCCGTGTACAACCTGCGCCTGCTGCCGGGGGACACGCCGGAGGGGGTCACGGAGCGCGCGCGACGGATCATCCGAGACGATCGGGTGAAGGTCGAACTCGTGACCGGGAACGAGCCCAGCCCGGTGTCCGAGACCGAAGGACCCGCGTTTGAGCGCATCCGCCGCGCCGTGTCCGCCGTGTGGCCGCAGGCCGTCACGGCCCCGGCCCTGATGATCGGCGCGACCGACGCCTATTACTACAGCCTGTTCTGCCAAAGGGTCTACCGCTTCTCCCCGCTGCTGGTGTCCGCGGAGGAATCCGCGGCCGTGCACGCCGCCAACGAGCGCGTGCCGGTTTCTGCGCTGGTGCAGGCGGTCGCGTTCTACCGGGCGCTTCTTATGCAGGGGTAAGGCATGATGCCCCTTTGCTGCCGGAAGGGGGAGACCGGCCCAAGGGAAATAAAAAAGCCGCTGCCGGAGCTCCGGACAGCCGGCGTTGACAGGCAACCCCGGATGTTCTATTCTTGCATCAGTTCTGCTTGTGCATTTTGATGGCTGCGGATGCAGGAGACAGGCGCCTTCCCGCTGTACCGGCAGCCTTTTTCGTACCTTTCGCGTCGGCCCGAAGAAGGATGAAGGATCCTGCCGGGCCCGTATTCCCCTCCGGAGAAATGTGAAATGAAACAGCGCACGAAGATCTTTCTCACCATTCTCCCCCTCCTGCTTGCGGGAATCGTTCTGATCAACCTGTTTTTCGGCATGTTTTTCCAGGATTTTGTTCTGGCGCTGGAGGAGTCCCAGGTCCAGGCGGCGAAGGAGAGCGTTTCCTCCTATCTTTATGAAAAACTGGCCAAGTACCTTGCCAACGCGAATGACTGGGGCCACTGGGACGACACCTTCCTGTTCGTCCGGGGAGAGAACGGCACCTTTGTCCGGGACAACATCACGGAAGAGACGTTCCGGAACCTGGACCTGGACTTCATGGTCTTCACCGGCCCGGACGGCGCGATATACCATCAGCAGCACTATTCCTTTCGGGAGGAGGCGTTCTCCCCCTTCCCGGATGGTTTCATGGAGGGGTTCAGGGGCGTCCTTCAGTACTCCCGCCGGGGTGACGACGCCGGGGGCCTGTTCCGGATGGGGAATGGGTTTTATTTTGTCGCAGCGACGGACATCACGGATTCCATCATCACCCAGAAACCTGCCGGCAAGATGATCATCGGGAAACGGATCGACGGCATCATCCCGGAGGAGATCGAAAAGATCTCAGGCTGCATGCTGGGCTCCATCCGTGAGACCGTGAACCCCGGCGCGGCAGATCCGGGCGGAACCGGGATCGCTGTCCGCTCTTCCCTCAGCGGGAACGGAGAGGCCGTCGACATTGAGCTGACCGTCCCCAATGCCCTGGAGCCGGACAGCGCCGTGCTGCTCCCGCTGCGGATGCCCAGGACCTTCTATCTGATGGGCACTCAGAAGGCCAGGGAATTTGCCATCAACAACACCGCCGGATCGCTCGCCGTCTCCCTTTTGATCTTCTTCCTCCTGGGCCTCTACCTGACCGGGCCGTTCAGGAAGCTGATCTGGGACGTGCAGAAGATCGACCTGACACGGAAAGCCTTTGAGCGGCTGCCGGAGGGAGGAAAGGACGAGTTTGCCTACCTGCGCAGGTCCGTCAACGGCCTGCTGGACCGGATCGAACAGGGGCAGCGCGATCTGATGGACAGCCGGGAAAAGCTCAGCGCCACGCTGCTGTCCGTCGGCGACGGCGTGCTGTCGGCGGACATTCAGGGCCGCATCCAGTTCATCAACCCGGTCGCCCAGCATATGACGGGGTGGAGCGCGCAGGACGCCGCGGGCCGGATGGTGGAGGACGTGTTCGTCATCGTCAACGAGTTCACCCGGGAGACCGTGCCGAGCCCTGTGCGGCGGGTGTTTGAGATCAATGAGATCGTCGAACTGCAGAACCACACGCTGCTGCTGTCCAGGGACGGCAGGGAGATCCCCGTGGAGGACACGGCCTCCCCCATCAGGGACATGGAGGGGAACACCATCGGCTGCGTCCTGGTGTTCCGGGATTTCAGCGAGCGCAAGGAACGTCAGCGGCGCATCGAGTACCTCAGCTACCACGACCAGCTGACGGGCCTTTACAACCGCAGGTTCTTTGACGAGGCGATGAAACGGCTGGATACGGCGGAGAACCTGCCCCTGTCCTTCATCTACGCCGACGTCAACGGGCTGAAAACCTTCAACGACGCCTTTGGCCACCAAAGCGGGGACCGGATGATCCAAATGGTCGCCGGGGTGCTGAAGGCGTCTTTCCGCCCCGGCGACGTGGTGGCCAGGGTCGGCGGGGATGAGTTTGTCATCCTGCTCCCCAGGATGGACGAATCGCTCCTGGAAGGCCTGGTCAAGCGCGTCCGCGGGGACGCCGAAAAGCTTGTGCTGATGAACATCCCCCTGTCCGTCTCCTTCGGCTGGAGCACCAAGACACAGCAGGGGCAAAGCGCGGAAGCTGTCATGAAAACGGCAGAGGACTACATGTACCGCAGGAAGATCTCCGACAGCACCAACCAGCACGGCGATACCATCCGCTCCATCCTCAGCGCGGTTCTGTACAAGAGCCCCGAGGAGAGGGATCATTCATCCAGGGTAGGCGCGCTGTGCGAAGCGATCGGCAGGGCATACAGCCTGAGCGAAGGGGAAACCAGGGAACTGGGAACCATCGGCGAGGTGCATGACATCGGCAAGATCGCCGTTGATGAGGCGATCCTCAACAAGCGGGAGGGACTGACGGAAGGGGAATGGGTCCAGATCAGGCGCCATCCGGAGACCGGGTTCCGGCTTCTGGGCACCTCCAGCGAGTACCACAGCCTCTGTGAATACGTCCTCTCCCATCACGAGCGGTGGGACGGCGCGGGGTACCCAAGGGGCCTCAGGGGCGAGGAGATCCCCTGGAAAGCGCGGGTGATCTCCATTGCGGAGGCCTATGACGCGATGGTCACCGGGCAGGGGTTCCGCCCGCCCAGGAGCCGGGAGGACGCGGCGGAAGAGATCCGGCGCAACGCCGGGACGCAGTTTGACCCCGGGATCGCGGAAGTGTTCATCCGGGACGTGCTCAGGCTGCAGGAAGGGCATCCCGATGACCCTGATACAACGGCATGATGCGGAAACGGCTTCTGCTTCCCGGAGGATCAGGGCAGGTTCTCCGGCATGTCCGGACGGAATGAAAAGGGGTTTCAAGCCGGACGTCCGCCGCCTTGCGTTCCTTTCCCTGTTCCTGTGCGCCGCTGTCCTGACCGGAAGCGCGCAAGGCAGTCCCTCGCAGGCCCCGGGCCGGGCGGGGCTTGGCGTGTTCTCCTGGCAGAGGACGAACGCGTCGGATGAGGACGCGGCCAGGGTCCTGTTTGAAACCCTTACCCAGGTGGGCGCCGGCGAAGTCTACCAGGTCTTGGGCGGGAAGACCGCGGCCTTTTTCTGGGAGCGGGCAAAGGAGCTGCGGATCGCTGTATACGTTCTGGCCGGAAAGGCGGAATGGGGGCTGGACAGGGACGCCCGGCAGATGATCCGGGAAGTCGATAAAGCAGCCAGGCTGATGGAGCAGCTGGGCGGGGACGGCCCGGCGGGGCTGATGCTGGACGTGGAACCCTACACGACCAGCGCCTACAAAAGGAACCCTGATGACACAATGGCAAAATACCTGGAAGCCATGCGGATAACCTATGCCCGGGCGCGGGAAAAAGGCGTCCCCCTGATCCTCTGCATCCCGCATTTCTATGACGTTATCGGACATGCCGGCGTGCTGGACGCGCTGATCCGGGAAGCCTGCGACGCGGTGGCCGTGATGAACTACCAGAAAGAGGACGAGGCCGGGCAGATCGCAGCGGAAATGGAGGCCGCCCGGCAGACTGGCAAGCGGCTCATCCACATCTACGAGCTGCAGCGGCCGGGGCTCTATGACCTGACGGAGCGCAACACCTATCATCCGGACGGCCTGCCCGCCGTATGGGAAAGCATCGAAAAACTGAGGGCCTCCTTCGACTATGAGGGATTGTCCTTCGCCCTGCATGACTATACCGCGCTGCGGGAGATGACCGGGCGGTAAGGCGGGGATATCAACAAGAGTTTTGTATTTTTCGATGCTGACGGTCATGTTCCCGTCACCCTTGTCATCAGGAAACCGATGCCTGACGGATCCTTCCTTGTCGGCGCTGATGAAAAGGCGCGCAGCGAAGCAGAGCCGCTACACAAAAAAACCGGGTCAAGGAACGAAGTCCCGCCGCTTCGACCTTCACTCATACTGAAATCCATGACGCATGGCAACATGGATTTTGAAATGACGGCTTCGTAACAGAAAATATAGGAGGCTGCCTGATCGACAGCCTCAAAAGCGAATCATGAATTGACAGTGGTCACACGATCAAATGAAATCCTGAAACAGGAGCTGTTTTCACGGACGTTCAACCGCGTTCCGGTTCACAAGGGAGTCGGTTTTCAATGTTCGTTGTACGCGATATACTTCGCCGGTATCAG
>CAZVSG010000008.1:0-35579 GCA_964629345.1 uncultured Christensenella sp.
CCAGGAAGCGGATCACCGGGTCAAAGCTGTCATAGGGATGATGGAAAAACAGGTCACCGCCGCGGATGGTGCGGAAGATCGATTCCCGTGCCAGCAGGCGGGGGTCGACCCTCGGCGTATACGGCGAAAAGCGCAGGGCGTCAAAGCCCGGCAGGTCGCACAGCTGGCGCATGAAAAAGCGCAGGTCCAGCGGCCCGTCCGCCTCGCACAGAGCCTGGTCATCCACCTGCATCATGTCCGAGAGCTGCTCAAGAAGCTTTCCCCTGCTGCCCTTCATGACTTCCAGCCGGACGATCTTGCCGTAGGAGCGGCGTCTCACGTTCCTGCTCATTTCGCTGACGATGCTGTCCATATCGTCCAGATCGACGCGAAAGTCCGTGTTCCGCGTGATGCGGAAGGGCAGGTATGCCAGCGGCGCCGTGTTGAGGAACAGCCGCGGGAGGAACATGGCGATCAGTTCCTCCAGCAGAATGCCCCGGGCGCGGCCCGGTCCCATCGGCAGGAGCACGACGCGCTTCAGGACCCTGGGCACGGGGATGACGGCCAGCTGCGGCGGTCCGCCCTTGTCGCTTTGCAGCAGCACGGCGATGTAGATGTTCTTGGCCGCCATGATGGGAAAAGGATGGAGCGGGTTGATGGTATGGGGGGTGAGCACCGGCAGCACCTGGGATGAAAAATACTGGGACAGCCAGTGCCGCTGTTCCGCGCTGAGGCTGTCCTTTGCAAGCAGAAAAAGGCCGTTTTCCTTCAGCTGCGGCAGCAGGTCTTCGGACAGGATGCGATACTGGCGCTGGACCTGCTCACGCACCGCCTTCCTGACTGCGCGCAGCTGTTCATCGGGCGTTGCCCCCGACGGGTCGGGCAGCGACTTTCCGGCATCGATCTTCCGCTCCAGTTTGCCCACGCGGACCATGAAGAACTCATCCAGGTTGTTGGATACGATGGACAGGAAACGGGCACGTTCCAGCAGCGGGTTGTCAGGATTGACCGCCTCTGACAGGACCCGCTCATTGAACTTCAGCCAGCTTAATTCACGGTTCACAAACAGGCTTCGGCTGTGCAAGGGCGACCTCCCTATCGTGTCATCTGAGCGGTGAGCTCAAGCAGCGTCGCGCCGGGGCGGTTGAAGAGCCGCAGGAGCAGCGGATAGTAATCCGATACGCCCAGGCCCGGGCTGATGTACAGCGGGTATCCCTTGATGATGGACAGACCGGAAAACCCCTCGTCTCCCGGGAAAAAGCCGCCCCTGCCGTCCCCCTGACGGGGAATGAACACCGGGCCCAGGCCGGGCAGCCGGATCTGGCCGTTGTTGAAACCGCCGGCCAGAAAGAGGCTCGGCGAGGGTTTGCCGCTTTCCCGGCTGCTTTGGGACAGGTCGCCCAGCATGTCCGGCCCCGGAGGGTGATGCATGAGCGCGATGATGACGTCCCCGGGCTTCATCGCGTCCGTTGCCTCCAGCGCCTGCTCCGTCACCTTCAGCCGATGCTCCGCAAAGCGCAGCTGCGCGCCGATCTCAGGGTCGTATGCGTTTTCCGAGGCTCTCAGCGTCCCGACCTGCAATGCCAGCGCGCTCCTGGCGCTTGGCAGATCATAGAAAAACAGGTCGCCCGGGCAGAACCAGACAGTCTGCCCCTCGTGTGTCATCGGATAGGGCGCTTCCAGATAGATGGCACCCAGGGCCTCCGCCTTCCTGATATACTCCGCCTTCACCTCGCTGTCGCCGTGAGGGGCGGACAGCAGCGGCGCGGGGTCGCCGTCCCCGGCGATGAGGAACGCCGGCACACCCTGGGGCAGAAGCGCCAGCAGCTCCATCAGCGGCTCCGCGTCCCCGCCCCGGCCTACCATGTCCCCGGTGAGGGCGACGGCCTGGAAACTTTCCCTGCCCAGCGTTTTGCGCAGGTTCTCCTGCTGATTTCCCAGCCTTGCGCCGTTGAGGTCGCTGAGGTGAAGCACTGCGAACTTCTCAAGTGCTTTTGGCAGGTTGAGCACGGTGACCCGGCGGGTTTCCAGCCGGACAAAGCGGTTGGAGAGGCCGTTGAGCGAAAGCAACAGCGCGAGCGCGGCAAAGAGAAGCAGGATGACCGTCAGGCAGCCGGCGTGCCGCCTGTGCCTTGATGAAAACAGACGCCTACCGCCCTGCTGTCTCATGTGGGCCGCCTTTCTGTGAGTCCTGAAATTATAGCATGCGCCCCGTTTTCTGTCCAAGCATCCGACCTTGTCAGTCGCCGGGTATCCTGATGCGAGCATATGTCAAGGCAGTGCGACCGCTTTGTGCGTTGCGCCTGATGTTTCGCTATGGTATACTCCATATAGAAAAACCACGCATGGGGAGCGTCCGTCTTCGGCTGGAAGGAGGAGTTGCCTTGCGCTATCAGGCGTTTGACAGCACACAAAGAGACGAATTTCATCAGGGTGTCTGCCGGGATGCCTATCGGATGTTCGGCGCGCATCCTGTCTGGCAGGACAAGGAGTGCTGGCATTTTACCGTCTGGGCCCCCAATGCCCAGGCGGTCAGCCTGACCGGGGAGTTCTGCTTCTGGGACTATGAGAAGTTTCCCATGTCAAAACAATTCGACGGGACCTGGGAGCTCAGGCTGCCAGACAGCCTGTTCACCCCGGACGCGGATCCGGTCACCTATGGGTATGAAGGCGCCGCGGAGAAGCTTCGCGCCTACAAATACGCGGTGAAAGGCGCGGACGGGCAGTGGCGGCTGAAGTCGGACCCCTTTGCCTTTTCCTGTGAATTGAGGCCCAACACCGCCAGCCTTCTGTGTGACCTGGGCGGGTATGAGTGGCAGGATGCCGGGTGGATGGAGAGCCGCGCCCGATGGCAGCCCTATTCCAGACCGATCAACATCTATGAGATGCACCTGGGCTCCTGGCGCCGGGGCGAAAACGGCAGGATGCTGTCCTACGGTGAGATCGCCGACCAGCTGATCCCCTATATCGAGGAAATGGGCTATACGCACGTGGAGCTTCTGCCGGTGATGGAGCACCCGCTGGACATGTCCTGGGGGTATCAGGTCACAGGCTACTACGCCGCCACCGCCCGGCACGGAAAGCCCAGGGAGCTGATGGGCTTCATTGACCGGATGCATCAGGCTGGGATCGGGGTCATCCTCGACTGGGTCCCCGCGCATTTCCCGCGCGATGAGATTGGCCTGAGGCGCTTTGACGGGACCCCCTGCTTTGAGCATGAGGATCCGCGCAGGGCGGAGATGCCCCAGTGGGGCACGATTTCATGCTGTCCAACGCCTGCTTCTGGCTGGAGAAGTTCCATGCAGACGGCCTGCGGTGCGATGCCGTCTCCAGCATGCTGTACCATGATTTTGCCCGGGAGGGCAGCTACCTGCCCAACCGTCACGGCGGACGGGAAAACCTCGAAGCCATCGACTTTCTGCGCCGGCTCAACCAGACAGTCTACCGGGATTTCCCAGGGGTGATGATGATCGCGGAGGAATCCTCCGCCTATCCCTTGGTCACCCGGCCCATCGATATGGGCGGGCTCGGCTTTGGCTTCAAGTGGAACATGGGTTGGATGAACGACATCCTTGCCTATGTCAAGCTGGAGCCGATCTACCGCCGGTGGCACCATGAGAAGCTTACCTTTTCCCTGTTTTACGCATTCAACGAGAACTTCATCCTGCCCTTCTCCCATGACGAGGTCGTGCACGGGAAAAAGAGCATGCTGGACAAGCAGCCGGGCGACCTGTGGCAGAAGTTCGCGGGCCTGAGGGCCCTGTACGGATACACCATGGCGCATCCTGGGAAGAAGCTCCTGTTCATGGGCGGTGAGTTCGGGCATTTTGCCGAGTGGAACTATGACGGCCAGCTGGACTGGTTCCTGATGGTGTACGAGCGGCATCCGGATCTGTGCCGCTGCGTGAGGGCCCTGAATCATTTCTACCTCAAGACGCCGGCGTTCTACCAGATCGAGGACAGCTGGGACGGCTTCAAGTGGCTGACGGTGGATGACAGTGAGCGCAGCCTTGTTGTCTTCCTGCGCGCGGACCGTCAGGGGGGATCGGTGATCTGCATGACCAATTTCACCACGGCTTTTTACCCCCAGTTCCGCTTCGGGCTGCCGGGGCCGGGTGTTGTGACGGAGGTGTTCAACACCGACCTGATGGAGTACGGAGGTTCCAACCAGTACAACGCTGAGCCCCTGCGCGCGCAGGAGGAGCTGTGCAACGGACTGTCCTGGTCGGTCCAGGTCTGCGTGCCGCCCATGGCCGCTGTGTATTTCCGCTTTGAACCTGACAGCAAGAAAAAGCCTGCGAGGGAAAGGACCGCGAAGGCGGCGGTTGGAATTTCCTCAGGCAGCAAGGAGAGCTGAACCCCTATGCCCCAGAAAAAATCGTGTGTGGCCATGCTGCTGGCGGGCGGCCAGGGAAGCCGGCTGGGCATCCTGACACGCCATGTTGCCAAGCCCGCAGTCCCCTTCGGGGGAAAGTACCGGATCATCGATTTTCCCCTGTCCAACTGCGCCAATTCCGGCATTGACACCATCGGTGTCCTGACCCAGTACAAGCCGATGGAGCTCAACTCCTACATCGGCTCAGGAGCGCCCTGGGACCTGGACATCTCAAACGGCGGCGTGTTTGTGCTTCCGCCCTACTCCAAGGGGGAGGAAGGGGAGTGGTACAAGGGGACGGCCAACGCCATCTATCAGAACGTGGCTTTCATCCAGCAGTTCAACCCTGACTACGTCCTCATCCTCTCGGGCGACCATATCTACAAGTGCGACTACGCCGACATGCTGGCCCGCCACATCCAGCAGGACGCCGCGCTGACGGTGGCCGTGCGCCAGGTGCCCTGGGAGGAAGCCAGCCGCTTCGGCCTGATGAATACGGAAGGCGAGGGCAACATCATCGAGTTTGAGGAGAAACCAAAAAACCCGAAGTCCAACAACGCCAGCATGGGCGTATACGTGTTCACCTGGGACAAGCTGAGGCACTACCTGGAACAGGATGAGGGCAACCCGGAATCCGCCAAGGACTTCGGGAAAAACATCATCCCCGCCATGCTCGCTCAGGGCGAGCGCCTGAGCGCGTACAGGTTCGAGGGTTACTGGAAGGACGTGGGGACCATAGAAAGCCTGTGGGATGCGAACATGGACCTGCTCTCCAACCCTCCCCCGATCGACCTTCACGACCGGGTCTGGCGTATCTACGCGCGCAACGTCGGCGAGCCGCCTCACTTCGCCTCCCCTAAGGGCTCCATCCGGGACAGCCTTGTCACGGAGGGCTGTGAGATCATCGGCGAAGTGACGCACTCCGTGCTTTCCGGGGGCGTGCATGTCGCGCAGGATGCCAGGGTGATCGACTCGGTCATCATGCCCTACGCGGTGATCGGCAAGGGCGCCGTGATCCGCAGGGCGATCGTCGCTGAGCATGCCGTTATCGGGGAGAATGCCGTCATCGGCGGAGAGACGGGCGGCATCACAGTGGTCGGCAGCGGGACCCGGGTCGCTCCCGGGCTGCAGCTTGCCGCCGGTCAGCAGCTGGGGGAATAATGAGGATGAATCAAATGAAACAGGATGTCGTCGGACTGATCTACACGGGCGAGCGCATGGATGAGCTGCAGGAACTGACGCGCTGGCGCGCGGCTGCGGCGCTGCCGATGGTGGGGCGCTATCGCCTGATCGACTTTGTGATGGCCAACATGATCCATTCAGGCGTCCGGAACATCGGCATCATCATGCAGAAGAACTACCACAGCCTGATGGACCATCTGGGCAGCGGGCGCGAGTGGAACCTGCACGGCAAGCGTTCAGGCCTGACCATCCTGCCCCCCTATATGTCAAGGGAGAACGTGGGGGTCTATGAGGGCCTGCTGGACGCGCTGCACACCAACATCAACTTCATGCGCAAGTCCACCGAGCGCTTCATCGCGGTGACGGACAGCAATGTGCTTTACCGGGTGGATTTTTCCGACGTGGTCCGCCAGCATGTCCAGAACAAGGCGGACATCACCCTGGTGTATACCAGGGACCGCAACGCCCGCCGCAACGGATCCGGGCGCTACCTGCAGATCGAGGACGGTCTGGTGACCCGGATGGAGTTTGACCCGACCATCCCGCATTACGAGAATACCTATGTCGGCGCCTTCCTGGTCCGGCGCGAACTGCTCATTGACATGACGGACCGCGCCGTCGCGTCCGGCCAGCATCACTTTTCCCGCGACATGCTCTCCCAGCTGGTCTCCGAGCGCGTATACCGGGTGGACGGGTATGAGTGCCCCGGCCGCATCTGGATGATCGATTCGGTGGACAGTTACTACCGGGCCAACATGGACTTCCTCAACGACGAGTTCCGCGCCCAGATGTTCCGGGATGACCAGCCGGTCTGGACCAAGCTGCGGGACGAGATGCCCGCGCGGTACATGGGAGATTCGCACGTGTCAAACACGCTGGTTGCCGACGGCTGCCTGATCGAGGGCACCGTCATCAACAGCATCCTCTTCCGCGGTGTGGTGGTCAGGCCCGGCGCTGTCATCCGCAACAGCATCATCATGCAGGACGCGGTCATTTCAAGGGGGGTGGAGGTGGAGAACTGCATCCTGGACAAGCAGACCACCCTTCGCGACAACGTGCGGCTGATCGCACCCAGGAACCATCCCATCGTGATCGCCAAAAACTTGACAATCTGAACCGGCATTTGATAGCCTCATCTCAGGGAACACGTCCGAGGAAGGAGGGATCGAGATGAAGATCCTGTTTACCGCCAGCGAGTGCGTCCCGTTCTGCAAGACAGGCGGTCTGGCTGACGTGGTCGGATCCCTGGCGCCGGCGCTGGCCGAGCAGGGACACGACGTGCGCGTCATCCTGCCAAAGTACAGCATGATTCCCGGGGAATACGAGCGTAAAATGGTCCATACGGCTGATTTTGAGGTCACCCTGGGCTGGCGGCGCCAGTACTGCGGGATCGAACAGCTGCAGCGGGGCGGGGTGACGTACTATTTCCTGGACAACCGGTACTATTTCGGCCGCAATTACATCTACGGCCTGGGCGGGGACGAGCATGAGCGCTACGCCTTTTTCTGCCGCGGCGTGCTCAATGCCCTGCCGCTGATCCCCTTCACCCCGGACATCATCCATGCGCACGACTGGCAGACGGGCATGATCCCGGTGCTGCTGCGCGCCCAGTACGGCGGTTTCCCGCTTTATGACGGCATCCGCACCGTGTTCACCATCCACAACATGCAGTACCAGGGGATCTTTGGCATCAAGGACGTGCAGGACCTGCTGGGCCTTCCGGACCATTTGTTCACAGATGACAAGCTGGAATACTACGGCAATGTCAACTTCCTCAAGGCCGGCATCGTCTACGCGGACCAGGTGACCACCGTCAGCCCCAGTTATGCCGAGGAGATCCAGACAGCCTATTACGGGGAACGCCTCGACGGCCTGCTCAGGGCAAGGCACACTTCCCTCACCGGCATCCTCAACGGCCTGGACGTGCGGGAGTTCGATCCCGCCGCGGACCGCAGGATCGCTGAAACCTACAGCGCGGGCGACCTGACCGGAAAGGCGGCGTGCAAGCGCGCGCTGCAGGAGGAACTGGGGCTGGACGTGCGCCCGGAGGCGCCCCTCATCGCCATGGTCGGCCGGCTGAACAGCCAGAAGGGCCTGGACCTGGTGGATTACGTCATCGCGGACATCATGCGGGAGGACCTGCAGCTGGTCTGCCTGGGCATGGGGGAGTCGCGCTACGTCAACCTCTTCAGCTGGGCTGAGCAGAACTACCCCGGCCGGGTGGCCGCCCGCTTTGTCATGGACAACGACCTTGCCCACCGTGTTTACGCCGGCGCTGACCTCTTCCTGATGCCCTCCGCCTTTGAGCCCTGCGGACTGAGCCAGTTGATCGCCCTGCGCTACGGCGCGGTGCCCGTGGTCCGGGAGACCGGCGGGCTGAGGGACACGGTGCTGTCCTACAATGAGTACACCGGCGAAGGCAATGGATTCTCTTTCTTCAACTACAATGCCCATGACATGCTGCACGTGCTGCAGCGCGCGATCGGGTTCTACCGCCATCACAGGGAGGTTTGGACCCTGCTTCAGCGCCGCGGGATGGAAGCGGACTATTCCTGGCTGAGCTCATCCGGACGTTACCTTGACCTGTATAAGAAAATGATGCCCATCCTGCTGGGAACGGCGGCGGTGAATGCAAAAAGTAGCCCCGCGGCGAAGACTGGCAAAGCCGCGGAGGCAGGGGTAGGCGGCGGTCAGGCGGAGAAAACGACCGCCGGCGCAGCGGGGATAATATCTGCTGATGATTCGGCGGCGGCCCCGGCGGGCACTCCGCCCGCAAAACGGAAAAAGAGCGAGCAGGCAGAACCGGCCGCAGAGAAGAGCAAAGCAACCGCCGCGAAGCCGCGCAAACCGAAAGCTGTCAAGGCTGAACCCATGCCGGCGGAGGAAGCAAAGTCTTCCGCCAGGAAGGCCCGCGCGAAAAAAATCTGAAGGGAACCCATCCCGAACGGAAGGCTGCCGTTTCCAGACGGTCAGCCTTTTTCGTGCCTGCCGCACAAACCGCGCCCGGGCCATCATCCTGATCGCTCTTGACCGGAGGGTCCTTTTCCTGCTGTCTGATCACACTGGCAAGGGCCCCCCCGCCATCTGGTGCAGGATCTTTCCACAATGAATAAAGATGCATACCCTGACTGCAAAATGAACCATTGGAGGCGGAAGAAAAGACATACAAAACAACATAAAAGAACAATACAACAGCATGAAATACAATATAAGTGCAAAATCAAAAGCATAAAAATAGAAATAAAGTTATAATTATGCTTGACACGTCCGCTCACGGAGTGTATGGTATGCGCATCACGGCGACCGAAAGGAGATCTATCCATGAAAAAACTGATCGTTATGCTGCTCGCGCTCGTTATGATGCTGGCATCCATCCAGGCCCTTGCTGAACAGGGTGTGCTGACTGTCGCGCTGTCTCCGGATTTCTCCCCGATGGAGTTCGTCGACATCTCAAAGACCGGCGATGACCAGTACGTGGGGTTTGACGTCTTCCTGGCGAAGTACATTGCCGAGGAGCTCGGAATGACACTGAAGATTAAGCCCATGAGCTTTGACGCCTGCCAGACGGCGGTGCAGACCGGCGCGGTGGACATGTCCATCTCGGGGTATTCGTGGACGGCGGAACGCGCGGAGAACTACAACCTGTCCGACTATTATTACGCGGGAGACAATGAGACGGAGCAGGTGATCATCACCAAGGTTGAACTGGCCGGGACCTTTACCAGCGCCGACAGCTTTGCCGGCAAGACCGTCGCCGCGCAGTCGGCCTCCCTGCAGATGGACCTGTGCCTTGCCCAGCTGCCGGAGAGCACAGTCATCAAGGAGTTCAAAGTCATCGATGACGCGGTGATGGCGCTCACATACGGTCAGGTGGACGCGGTCGCGGTCGCCGGGGGGAATGCGGAAGCGATTATCGCCAACAAACCCGAGGTCGCCCTGTCCGGATTCGAGTTTGTGGTGAGCGCAGAGGCGGAGAACAACGTCATCATGATCCAGAAGGGAAACGACGAGCTGCTCGCCAAGGTCAACGCCGCGCTGGCCAAGGCGTATGAGGCCGGATATTACGGCCAGTGGTATGAGCAGGCCAAGGAACTGGCCGGCATCCCGACCGCGCAGCAGGTGACCTACGACGAAGAGGGAAATCCCCAATAAGGGTTTATCGAACCGATCGCCCGACGGCTGGCGGCGCGCGCGCCGCCAGCCGGGCTAAGGATCATCAGCAGGGAGGTATCCGACTTGTCATTTGTCACTGTCGCGGAGAACATCGTCAAGATCATCAGCCAGTACTGGCAGATTTTTTTGTTGAGGGGTGTCGGGATCACGATGACGCTGTCCGTGATCACGGTATTCTTCGGTGCCGTTTTCGGCTCGATGCTGGCCTTTGCCAAGATGTCGAGGTTCAGGCTGCTGAAATGGCCGGTTTCCTTCTTCATTGAGCTGATCCGCGGCACGCCCATTCTGCTGCAGCTGTATATCGGCTACTTCATCGTTCCCCAGATGTTCCCCGCCCTGGGAATGTCAGACTTTGTCAGCATTTCAATCGCGCTGATCATCAACAGCTCGTGCTACGTGTCAGAGGTGGTGCGCTCCGGGATCCAGGCGGTCGATCCCGGCCAGGTCGAGGCTGCCCGCACCCTGGGATTGAACCACCGGCAGACCATGCTGCGCATCGTGATGCCCCAGGCGGTCAAGAACATCCTGCCGGCATTGGGCAATGAGTTCATCATGATCATCAAGGAAACCTCCCTTGCCTCCACCTTTTTTATCGGCGACCTGATGACTTCCTACCTGGTGGTCAAGGGAAAAACGTACCTGTCCCTTGAAAGCCTGATCATTGTCGGGGCCATTTACTTCGCGCTGACTTTCTCGCTCAGCAAGGTCGTCGCATCCTTTGAAAGGAGGCTGAAAACCAGTGATTGAGACGGTCAGCCTGCGCAAAAATTTCGGAAAGCTGGAAGTGCTCAAGGGGATCAGCGAGAAGATCGAACAGGGCGAGGTCATCTCCATCATCGGGCCCTCCGGCTCCGGCAAGTCCACCTTCCTTCGCTGCCTCAACCTTCTGGAGAGGCCGACTTCAGGCGACGTGATCTTTGACGGCGTCAGCCTGACGGGCAGGGATGTGGACATCAACCAGCATCGCCAGAAGATGGGCATGGTGTTCCAGCTTTTCAACGTTTTTCCCCACCTGACGGTGCTGGAAAATGTAACCCTGGCGCAGGTCCTGCTGAAAAAGCGCTCAAAGCAGGCGGCGAAGCAGTACGCGCTGGAGCTGCTCGCCCGGGTGGGGCTCACGGACAAGGCGGAGGAACATCCGCGCCGTCTGTCCGGCGGGCAGAAACAGCGGCTGGCGATCGTGCGCGCGCTGGCGATGGACCCGGAGGTCATGCTGTTTGACGAGCCGACCAGCGCGCTGGACCCGGAGATGGTGGGCGAGGTGCTGCAGGTCATCAAGGACCTGGTTTTAGTCGGCATGACCTGCGTCATCGTCACCCATGAGATGGGCTTCGCGCGGGAGGTTTCCAGCCGCGTCCTGTTCATGGACGACGGGAGGATCGAGGAGCAGGGAAGCCCGGGAGAGATCTTTGACAGCCCGAAAAGCCCCCGCACGCAGGCGTTTTTGAGCAAGGTCCTGAGATAGCCCGCTCTTTCCGACTGGTCAACCGGAATTTACATATGTTTTACACGGGGCGTGTCTGTCATTTTACAATGATGCCTTATCTTGAAACTGTACGAAAAACAGGCATGGTATTTCAAGGAGGAATGACAGATGAAACGCAGAAAGATCCTGGCCCTGGTCCTGGCCCTTATAGTTGTGAACGCGGTTGCCCTGGCTGAGTTTGACGCTTCCGGGACCATTGCGGTCGTTTCCCGTGAGGAGGGCAGCGGCACCCGCGGGGCTTTCATTGAACTGACCGGCGTGATGAAGAAGGACGCCGACGGTCAGGAGGTCGACTACACCTATGCCGAGGCGGATTTTGTCAACGGCACGTCCCTGGTGATGACCACTGTCGCCGGGAACGGGGTCGCCGTCGGTTACGCCTCCCTGTCCTCGGTGCTTCATGATGATTCCGTCAAACCTGTGAAGGTGGACGGCGTGGAAGCCTCCACGGAGAACATCCTCAGCGGCGCCTACTCCATCGCCCGCCCCTTCAATGTGGTCACCAGGGGGGAACTGACCGATCCGCTGGCGGCGGACTTCTTCTCCTTCATCATGAGCCTTGACGGCCAGGCGGTGGTCAGCGAAGACGGTCTTGTATCCGTATCCACTGACCAGACGGCGGCATACGTTCCCGCCGGGATGTCCGGCAAACTGACCGTGGGCGGCTCGACCTCCGTGTCCCCGGTGATGGAACTGCTTTCTGAGGCCTACACCGCGCTGAATCCGGACGTTCAGATCGACATCCAGGCTACGGGTTCCTCCGCTGGGGTCACCGGCGCGCTGGACGGAACCTATGACATCGGCATGGCTTCCCGCGGCCTGAAAGACAGCGAAAAAGAAGCCGGCGCGATGGCCGCCGCCATCGGCATCGACGGCATCGCGGTCATCGTGCATCCCGCCAACCCGATGGAGGACCTCACCCTGGAGCAGGTCCGGCAGATCTTCACGGGGGAAGTGACCGTCTGGGCTGATCTGGGCAATTGATCCATGCGGAATCGGAAGAATATCTCCGAGAGACTCATGCGGGGGCTGTTTCTGGCCTCCGCATGCGTCTGCATCCTGGCGGTCGGAACCATCTGCGCTTTCCTCTTTGCCAACGGCCTGCCCTTTTCCCGGCAGTACTCCGCCCTCCAGTTCATCACCGGCACGGAATGGGCGCCGCTGAGGGGTGTGTTCGGCATCCTGCCGATGATCGTCGGGTCCTTCTACGTCACCTTCGGGGCGCTGCTTCTTGCGGCGCCGGTTGGCATCCTGACGGCCATCCTGATGGCGCGTTTTGCCGGCCGCCCTATGCTGAAGGTCATGAAACCGGCGGTCGGGCTGCTGGCGGGCATACCGTCGGTCGTCTACGGGTTCTTCGGCATGATGCTGCTGGTGCCTTTCGTGCGGGAGAACTTCGGCGGGACCGGAAAGAGCGTGCTGGTGTCCAGCCTTCTTCTGGCCATCATGGTCCTGCCCACCATCATCCAGACCTCATTGGCGGCGATCAACGCGGTCCCAAACTCCTATTACGAGGGCAGTCTGGCCCTGGGCGCCACCCATGAGAGCAGCGTTTTCAGGGCAATCGTGCCGGCGGCCAGATCCGGCATCATCTCCGGTCTGGTGCTGGGCATCGGACGGGCCATCGGGGAGACGACGGCCATCATCATGGTCGCGGGCAACAACCCCAGGATGCCCGGCGATCTGCTCAAAGGGGTCAGGACCCTCACGGTCAACGTGCTGATGGAAATGGGCTACGCGGCCGACCTGCACCGGGAATCCCTGATCGCGACGGGCGTGGTGCTGTTCATCATCGTCATGGCCGTCAATTTTCTCTTCTCCTTCATCAACCGCAGGAGGGTCGTCCAGTGAGCTCGGAAGCCGTCAATAAAATACGATATGACATCACGGTGCCCGCGAGGGCAGGGAAACCATGGGGCTCGGTCATCCTCAAGTGCCTGTGCTGGTTCTCCGGGGCCGTCACGCTTGGGCTGATGATAACGATTGTGGCGTACATCTGCGTTCGCGGCATCCCTTACCTCACGCCGGCGCTGTTTGAGGTCAGGTATACGTCAAAGAACGTGTCCATGTTCCACGCCATCATCAATACCCTGTCGATGACCGCGCTGTCGCTGCTATTCTCCGTGCCCGCCGGGGTGTTCGGCGGCATCTATCTGGCAGAGTATGCAAGGCCCGGGAGCCGGCTGGTCAGGGTCGTCCGTGTCATGGCGGAGACCCTGGCGGGGATCCCCTCCATCGTCTACGCGCTCTTTGGAATGCTGGTCTTCGTGGTCACACTGGGCCTGGGCAACTCCCTCCTTTCCGGCGCCCTGACCCTGGCGATCATGACCCTGCCGCTGATCCTCCGCCAGACCGAGGAATCCCTGCTGTCAGTACCCATGAGTTATCGGGAGGGCAGTTTCGGCCTGGGGGCGGGCAAGCTGCGCACCACGGTGCGCATCGTGCTGCCGGTGGCCATGCCGGGGATCCTGGCGGCAGTGCTGCTCTCCATCGGCCGCATCTCCGGGGAGACGGCGGCCCTGATCTTCACCTCCGGGACGGCCGCACGCATCGCCGGGCTGGGCGACTCGGGCCGGACGCTGGCCGTCCACCTCTTCCAGCTGCAGCAGGAGGGACGGCACATCAACGAGGCGTTCGCGGTGGCGGTCGTGCTGCTGGCCGTCGTGGCGATGATGAACGCCCTGTCGGCATGGATCGCCGGAAAACTGACCGGGAGAGGATGAAATGATGACGGATTTTGCGCGCAACAGCAAGGCGGTCAGAAGCACTGAGGAGAACAGCGTCAAGTTTGATATCCGGGACGTGGATCTGTATTACGGGTCCTTTCAGGCGCTGAAAAGGATCAACATGCGTTTCTTCCGCCGTCAGGTGACTGCCCTCATCGGCCCTTCCGGCTGCGGCAAGTCGACCCTGCTCAAAGCCCTCAACCGGATGAACGACCTGATCCCGGATTGCCGGCTGAGCGGCCAGGTGCTGCTGGACGGCGAGGACATCTATGCGCCGGGCAGCGAGGTCAACCAGCTCAGGAAGCGCGTCGGGATGGTGTTCCAGAAACCAAACCCCTTTCCGATGAGCATCTATGACAACATCGCCTACGGCCCCCGTTCGCACGGCGTCAGGGGCAGGATCAAGCTGGACGCGATCGTGGAAAACTCCCTCCGGAAGGCCGCCTTGTGGGAGGAAGTCAAGGACGACCTGAAAAAGAGCGCCATGGCCATCTCGGGCGGCCAGCAGCAGCGCCTGTGCATCGCGCGCTGCCTGGCGGTGCAGCCGGAGGTCCTGCTGATGGATGAGCCGACCAGCGCGCTGGACCCCATCTCCACCTCCAAGATTGAAGACCTTGTGCTGGAACTGAAATCTGACTATACTGTGATCATCGTTACACACAACATGCAGCAGGCGGCGAGGATCAGCGACATCACCTCCTTTTTTCTCCTGGGGGAGATGATCGAGATGGCCGAAACGGAGAAGCTGTTTTCCTACCCCGCGGATCCCCGCACCGAGAATTACATCACCGGGAGGTTTGGCTGATGCGCACCAGGTTTGAGGAGCAGCTGCAGAAGCTCAATACCGAAATGATCACCATGGGCAGCATGATCGAGCGGGCCATTCAGACCGCGGGGGAGCTGCTGGTTTCGCGGGATCAGGAGATTGCCCGAAGCCTCATTCAGGGCGAGGCGGAGATCGACCGCAAGGAACGCGAGATCGAGACCCTGTGCCTGCGCCTGATCCTCATGCAGCAGCCGGTCGCCAAGGACCTGCGGGTCATCTCCGCGGCGCTGAAGATGATCACGGACATGGAACGCATCGCCGACCAGGCCGGCGACATCGCCGAGGTCCTGACAATGCCTGTTGAGGGGGTACGCCTTCCCCTGCCGGAACACCTGCAGCAAATGGCGGCGGAAACCTCCTATATGGTGCGCAGGGCGATCGATGCCTATGTGGCGCGGGACCTGGCCCTGGCGCATGAAGTGATCGCCTATGACGACATCGTCGACGGCCTGTTCACCCGCGTGAAGCAGGAGCTGATGGGCCTGCTGAATTCCTTCTGTTCCATGGGGCTGAGTCCCGACGGCATGCAGCTGCTGGATATGCTGATGATCGCCAAGTATTTTGAGCGCAGCGCAGACCATGCGGTCAACATCGCCGAATGGGTCGAGTTTGCGGTGACCGGGTCATTCAAGGGGGAGCGGCTGTCATGATCTATTCCGTGGAAGACGATCAGGGGATCCGGGACCTCGTTCTTTATGCCCTCCGGCAGGCGGGCTTTGAGGCGGAGGGCTTTGCCGACGGGCGGTCTTTCCTGGAAGCCATGAGGGGAAAACTGCCCCGGCTGATCCTGCTGGACCAGATGCTGCCGGGTTTGGACGGGACCACGCTGCTGGCCGGGCTCAGGGCGGAGGTGCGTACCCGGCACATCCCGGTCATCATGCTCACCGCCAGGGACAATGAGATGGACAAAGTCCGCTCCCTGGACGCCGGGGCGGACGACTACATCGTCAAGCCATTCGGGGTGATGGAGCTGCTTTCCCGCATCCGCGCGGTGCTGCGCCGCAGCGATACGAAGGAAGAGGGGGAACAGCTTTCCGCCGGTTCTGTCCGTCTGGATCCCGCCCGGCACGAGGTGACGGTCGGCGGCGCGCAGGTGATGCTCACCAACAAGGAGTTCAGGCTGCTTCAGTTTCTTTTGATGAACCATGGCATGGTGTTTTCCCGCGAGCAGCTGCTCAGCAGGGTGTGGGATACCGACTACGCCGGAGATACCCGGACGGTGGACATGCATGTGCGCACATTGCGCGCCAAACTGGGCGAGGCTGCCTACATGATCCAGACCCGGCGCGGGGTGGGGTACCGCCTGTCAGATGAGGGCGGTGAGACCGCAATGGGGCAGGAGCATTGAAAAAGCGGATTTTCATCGGGGTCGTCTTCTTTGTGGCCGTTTTCGGCGCTCTGGCCTCCCTGCTCACAGCAGTGGTGGTTAGCACTGTTTCAATGGACCAGCTCTCCCGGCATCTGTCCGAGGAGGCCCGCCTGATCCAGCGGCGGATACAGGGGCAGGAAGCGCTGGATGCCCTGAAAAACCTGGCAAGCCCTTCCAGGGTGACCTACATACAGCCTGACGGAAAGGTGCTGTTTGACAGCCAGGCGGAGGACATTGAGGAGAACCACATGGACCGCCCGGAGGTCCGGCAGGCCCTGGAAACAGGCCTGGGGAAAGCGGTGCGGTATTCCCGGACGGTCAAATCGCTGACGGTCTACCTGGCTGTGCGGCTGGAGGACGGGAGCGTCCTGCGGCTTGCCGCGCCGGAACGCGCTGCGCGGCAGATCGTGTCAGGCATCGCCCCCTTCATCATCTTTGGCATGATCCTCCTCGTCCTGCTGAGCCTGCCTGTCATCCATTATTTCAGCGCCAGGCTGCTCAGGCCGCTCTTGTCCATCGACCTGGACCATCCCGAGGATGCCCGCGTGTCTGAGGAACTGCTGCCGCTCATCCGCCGCATCGATGCTCAGAACAGGCAAAGCGCGGCACAGATGGCCGCATTGGCGGCCAGACAGCAGGAGCTGGACGCCCTGCTGGGGGGAATGCACGAAGGCTTCATCGCGCTGGGAGGGCAGGATGAGATCATTCTCATCAACGCCAGCGCCTGCGTCATGCTGGGAACGGAAAAGGGAATGGCCCTGGGGCGCAGGATGCCGGAGATCAACCGGAGCCCCGCCATGCTGGAAGTGCTGGAGAAGCTGCACGGGACCGGCAATGCGGAGGGCATGCTGGAAAGGGACGGCCGGAGCCTGTTCATTTCTGCTTCAAGGCTTGAGGATCCGCGCGGCGCCGTGCTTCTGTTTTCCGACCAGACGGACAAGGTGCAGGGCGAGGCGATGCGCAAACGCTTCACCGGCAACGTATCCCACGAGCTGCGCACCCCGCTGACCACCATCCTGGGGTACGCGGAAATGCTGGAGAAGGGGATGGTGAAAGAGGAGGACCTGGGGCAGTTTTACCGCCTCATCCACCGGGAGAGCAGCCGCATGCTCACCCTGGTGGAAGACATCCTGCGCCTGTCCAGGCTGGACGAGGGATACCTCAACGGGAAACATGAGAAGGTCAGTCTGTATGAGACGGCAAAAGCGGCCTGCCAGTCCCTGGAACTCTTCGCATCCGAAAAGGGCGTCAGGCTGAACTTCTCAGGAACGGAAGCCTTTGTCCTGGGGGACGCGACGCTGCTGGGGGAGCTGTGTTCCAACCTGATTGACAACGCCATCAAGTACAACAGACAGAACGGATCGGTCCTGGTCAGTGTCAGTGGAGGCCCTCAGGCTGTGCTTGCCGTGGAGGATACAGGCATCGGCATCGCGCCGGAGCATCAGTCCAGGGTATTTGAGCGGTTCTACCGGACAGACAGCAGCCGCTCCAAGGCGACGGGCGGGACCGGTCTGGGGCTGTCCATCGTCAAGCACGCGGCGGAGTATCACCGCGGGAAGATCACCCTGAAAAGTCGGCTGGGCGAGGGAACGGCCATCACGGTGGTCTTCCCGTCCTATCAGCAGGACGAGTAAGCGGATAGGCCCGCTCCCGCCCCGACAAGCGGGACAGCCTGTGTTCAAACAAAAGAAGGACCCCGGGGATCCCTCGGGGTCCTTTGCTGTCTGCGCTTTGACTATCTCTGGTCCTGACCGTATATCAGCGCCCAGGCGGGCAGTTCCGGCAGGGCGGGGTGGATGGTCATGGACCGCTGGACCGGCAGCCAGGTGCCCTTTGTTTCCGCCTGTTCCGGCTCTCCCGCGTTCATCAGATAGGCATAGGGCTGCACCAGCGCTGCGGCCTGGGGGCCAACGATGTGCGCGCCCAGGATGCGACCCCTGTCATCGGTGATGATCTTGGAAAAGCCGTTGTCCTCCCGGTGTTTCGAATACCCCATGGCAATGCCGGCGACCACCTCGGAATACCGGTTGCGGTAGACGCGGACCCGTTCGCCGTACAGGCTGCGCGCCTCCGCCTCGCTCAGACCCACCCCGGCTGCCTGCGGATGGGTGAACACCGCCTGGGGCACGCTGGAGTAATCCGCGCGCAGCGCTCCCGTGCCGTACAGGATGTCGCTGAGAATATCGGCCTCGTAGTTGGCCTTGTGCCGGAGGGGGAACCTGCCGTTGATGTCCCCCAGCGCCCAGATGTGCGGGACATTGGTGGAGAGCCTGGCGTCGGTCCTGATATAGCCGTTCCTGTCCGTCTCCACCTGCGCCGAGGCCAGGTTGAGCCGGTCCGTGTTGGGGACGATGCCGGAGGCGATGAACACCTCCCGTGCGCTGACCGCGTAGCGCTCCCCGCTGCGGGCATCCAGGAACTCCACGGTTTTTAGATTGTTCTCCCGCCTGATTGACTGAGCCTGCGCATAATAGAGCACCCTGACCCCGGCTGCCTCCAGTTCCCTGCCGACAAAGGGGCCGATCTCCCCGTCAAAGCCGCGCAGGAGGGTCTCGCTGCGCACCGCCAGGGTGACCTTTGTGCCGAAGGCGGAAAAAATGTGCGCGATCTCGCACGCCGTGGAGCCGCCACCGTACACCAGCAGGCTGTCGTAGGGCTTTTGGGGGAACCTGTCCCCGAAGAAGGACTCACTGGTGAGATATCCTGCGTCTTCCAGGCCCTTTATGGCGGGCACCCGGGTCCGGGCGCCGGCCGCGATGACGATGTCGTCCGCGCTGAGGCGCTCCGCGCCGCCGTCCTTCATCCTGATTGTCAGCGTGCGCGGATCCTCAAAGGAGGCCTCGCCTTTATACAGAGTCAGGCCAGGCGTTTTCGAAAGGTCGCTCTCCAGTTCTTGGTTGACGTCCGTCTGCCGCCGCATGCGCTGGGTGATTTTTTCCCAGTTCACTTCCGGCGCGGCGAACGTCACGCCGACGCGTTCCCCACGCTGTGCCTCGCGGATGAGGTCCGCGGGGTAGACCAGCATTTTGGAGGGGATGCAGCCCCGGTTGAGGCAGGTGCCCCCAAACTCCCCCTTCTCGATGACAGCGACGGTCTTCCCGTGCTTGAGGGCTTCCTCCATGACGATCAGCCCGCTGCCCGAACCGATCACCGCCAGGTCGTAATGCCGCATAAGGTTTCTCCTTGAAATACTCTGATATTCCCGGAGTGATTCTACCCGGCGGATCTGGGGGTCCGCGTTGACACAAAGCGATCAAACATCACTGCATATATTTCATTCCGGGGTCCGGGGATTCGATCCCCGGTCGTCCCCATTAAGAATCAGGCGGTCAGTTCCATATAGGCTTTTGTCCCCCAGCGTCGGAGCAGCAGGTACAGCAGGCCGCAAACGGCGGCGTAGAAGAGGGCGGCCAGGGATGCGAATACGACCAGGCCGGGGTTGCCCCTGAGCACCAGGGCATACAGCGCTGCCGGCCCCGCCACCAAAAGGAAACTGGCCAGCATGGTCAGGATGGTGCCGACGCCCTGCTTGACCGGCTCGATCTCATGGGTCCAGTCGAACTTGGGGAAACGCAGGTTGAGCAGCACGCCCAGAAGGCCGCTTATCAGGGTCATCAGCACGGGAAGGAGGATCATCAGCAGCGCGAGGGGAAGGGCGGCCCCCTGGATCAGCGCGGTCGCGATGCAGGCCAGCAGGACGGGCGGCAGGCAGATCATCAGGTGCGCCCTGACTTTTCCCAGCAGCGCGTCCGCAGGGCTGACCGGGAGGGATTTAAGGATCCAGAACGCCTTTCCCTCCAGGGAGACGGAGGGGGCGGAGACCATGTTCAGGGCTGTGATCATCGTCAGGATGAGCAGCGTAAAGGTTTCCGGCGCGGCGCCTGTCAGGCTGGTCTGCGCCATCAGCTGGTCCAGGATGTCCCTGTTGACCAGCAGCAGCACCGGCAGCGCCAGCATGAACACCAGCCCCAGGCCGGAATTGAGCATGTAGGCCGGGCAGGAGAAGAAGCGACGGAGCTCCTTCATCAGCAGCGCGCCTTTCAGGCTGCCCGCCTTCATCGGCCCGCCCGTGTAGACCGCCTTGGGCGCGCCGCGCTTCATGGTGAGGATGCGCAGGTAACTGCGTGAAATGGCATAGAGCACCAGCGCCACAGGCAGGACAGCCGTGAGCGCGAACAGCAGCAGGCTTCCCGGGTTGCCCTCGGCGACGGCCAAACCATAGTGCCAGGCCGGGAACAGGGCCTTTTGGAAGGCCTGCGCGATCTGCTCGCCCGCGGCGAGGAGCCGGTTGAGGTAGTTGGGCAGTTGGAGGAAGACCGCGAAATAGGCGAACAGGAACAGCAGCGACAGCAGGGTCACGACCAGCGACTTGCGGCGGACGCGCTGGGTGATGATCGCCAGCAAAAAGCCGCCCAGCAGGGACAGCGCAAGCGCCGGCAGCGGCAGCAAGAGGCTGGTAAGAAGGTACATCAAAATGCTTGCAAAGCTCACCGGACCATGAATGAGCCACACGGCCGCGGAGGGGAGCAGGATGATCTGCTGGAACACGAAGACGAACAGCAGCAGCACCGCGGTGCGGATTAGGAGGATCATCCCGGGCTTGATGGGGAGCGAGAGCAGCATTTCATTGTCCCTGGCGTCATACAGCATCGACTGGGCCAGGAAGACGCTGCCCACGAAACTCATCATGAAGGCCGCCAGCGCGCACATCGCGTGGTAGAGCACCCGCAGGCCGGCGTCCCGGTAGGGGACGTAGAGCATGTCAAACATCGCGCCGACGGAAAAGCCCAGGCTCGCGATGACGTAGAGGACCAGCAGCGCGATGAGCAGCTTCATCCCGGCGGATCGTTTCCTGCCCGCGCGGCCGAAGGTGAACAGCTGGGCGAAGAGCGCCTGCAGGCGGGTCTTCAGCAGCGCTTTAAGCATTTTTCTCCTCCAGTTCCAGGAAGACCTCCTCCAGCGACTCGTTCCCCTTCACCGCCTCCATCGGCCCCTCGGCCGCCAGACGGCCATGACGGATGATGGCCACCTTGTCGCACAGCCGCTCGGCCACGTCCAGCACATGGGTGGAGAAGAACACCGCGCCGCCGCCGTCGCAAAGCGAGCGCATCATCCCCTTTAGGGTGAAGGCCGCCTTGGGGTCAAGCCCCGTGAAAGGTTCATCCATGACCAGCAGCTTGGGCTCATGCAGCATCGCGCCGATGACGGCAAGCTTCTGCTTCATGCCGTGGGAATAGGCGCTGATGGGCTGCGCCAGGTCGCCTGTCATCTCAAAGCTGTCCGCGAGGCGCGCAATGCGCTCCTCCCGCCGGGCTTTTGAGATGCCGAAGATGTCCGCGATGAAGTTCAGGTAGCGGATGCCGGACATGAACTCGTACAGGTCGGGGTTGTCCGGCAGGTAGGCGATCAGCTTCTTGCACTCCATCGGCTGCTCCCTGACGGACAGGCCGCCTACGAGGATCTCGCCTTCGTCAAAACGCAGGATGCCGCAGCATGCCTTGATGGTGGTCGTCTTGCCGGCGCCGTTGTGCCCGATGAAACCGTAGATCTCCCCGGGCCTGATGTGGATGGATAGATTGTCCACCGCTTTCTTGTCCCCGTAGGACTTGCTGAGGTTCTGGATTTTCAGCATCTTCCGCTCCTTTTCGCCTGATCACGTTGAAGGCCGCATTCCCTGACAGTTCCGCATTATATCACAACTTCATCCCCAGGCCACGCCTGCCGCATGGACAGTTCGTCCGTCCAGACGTATAATCAGATGCGGAACATAATGAAGGAGATCGATATGCAGAGGAAAGTGAAGTTCGGCATCCTGGGCTATGCCTCCATCGCCAGGCGGGAGATCATTCCGGCGATCGGAGAAGCGACCAATGCGGTGAATTACGCGCTGGCCTCCGTCAGGCCGGAAGCCCGCAAAGAGGCGAAGGAGATCTTCGGATTTGAGAAGGTTTATGGGGACTATGACGCGCTGCTGAGGGATCCGGAGGTGGAGGCGGTGTACATCCCCCTGCCGAACGGCCTTCATAAGGAATGGACCATCAAGGCCGCGCGCGCGGGCAAACATGTACTGTGCGAGAAGCCCATGGCGCTGACCAGGGAAGACTGCCTGGAGATGATTTCCGCCTGTGAGGAGAACGGGGTCAAGCTCATGGAGGCCTTCATGTACCGTTTCACCACGCGCATCAGGATCCTCAAAGGGCTGCTGGACAGCGGAGCCGTCGGCGAAGTGCGTCACGTCAACTCCACCTTCAGTTTTCTGAACAGCCGCACGCGGGATGTCCGCTTCGATCCTGCGCTTGGCGGGGGCAGCCTGTGGGACGTCGGCTGTTACCCGATCAACCTGATCGGCATGATCATGGGGGAGGAGCCCGTCTCGCTGTGCGCACAGAAAACGGAGCGGCACGGGGTCGACTTCAGCCTCTCCGCGGTGATGAAGTACCGCTCAGGCGCGATCTGCACCGCCAACTGCGGATTTGATGCCGACTCAGCCCTTGTCAGCGAGATCAACGGCATCACGGGCAGCATCCTGATGCGGGACAGCTTCCATGAAACGGACACGCCCATCCTCCTGATCAAGGACGGTGCGGCGGAGGAGATCCCCGTGCCCGCCTGCAAGCGCTACGTGCTGGAGGTGGAGGATTTCGCCGACGCCGTCATCACGGGACGTGAACCCGGCTTCAGCCTCAGGGAAACGGTGCGCAACGTCGGGCTCATCACGCGCATCCTGGAGGCTGCGGTTTAGAGCCGGATACCCAATGGGACGATATTCTCCAAATCGGGACAAATATCGTCCCATTAACTTTTTTGCTGAGTATTCCGGCGTTGCCGGAGCATGCTATAATCGGCTTCGGCTTTTGGGGGCGGATGTGCGGGCTCCCCGCGACGGGGGCAATGCGGCCCCTAAAAACCGGAAATGCTGACTGACCGGAGGTTGAAGGATGAGCGAGGACACGAAGCAGGCAAAGGTCGTCATCGATGCGGCCGCGGAGGAAAAGGAGAAGCTGGACGCGATCAACAAGGTCATCCAGACGTACAGGGACAAGCCTGGATGTCTGATCGCGGTTTTGCATCTGGCACAGGAGATCTACGGCTGCCTGCCCCTGCACGTTCAGCAGGTCATCGCCCAGGGGATGGGGGAGACCCTGAGCCACGTCTCCGGGGTCGTGAGCTTCTATTCCTATTTTTCGACCCTTCCCCGGGCGCAGCATGCCATCAAGATCTGCATGGGCACCGCCTGCTATGTGCGCGGCGGCAAGCGCATCGTGGAGCGGCTTGAGGAGGAGTTGGGGATCTCAGTGGGCGAGAGCACGCCGGACGGCAAGTTCTCCATCGCCATCACCCGCTGTCTGGGGGCCTGCGGTCTGGCGCCAGTGCTGATGATCGACGAGGACGTCCATCAGCAGGTCAACCCGGACAAGGTTGAAAAGATCCTTTCCAAATACTGAGCCGCGGAGGATGACATATATGAGGATCAGCAATCGGGCCGATTTGGAAGCCATTTCGGCAGCATATCAAGCGCAGTACGCTGACAAAGAGTACCGGGTCTCCGTCTGCGGCGGCGGCGCGTGCATCTCCTCCGGCTGCATCAGCACCAGGGATGCGGCGCAGGCCTTTTTCGCGGAGAATCATCTGGAGGGGAAGGCTTCGCTGACCTTTACCGGCTGCATGGGGCTGTGTTCCCTGGGCCCCCTGATGCTGATCGAACCGGAAGGCGCCCTGTACGTGAAGGTGATGCCGGAAATGGCAAGGGAGATCCTTGCCAGCCACGTCATCGGCGGAGACATCGCCGAGGAATATACCTTCCTGGATGAGAAGACCAGGAAACATATCCCGCTTTTGAAGGATATCCCCTATTTCTCCGAGCAGGTCAAGATCGCCCTGCGCAACTGCGGCAGGGTGGACTTTGCCTCCCTGGAGAGCAGCATCGCCGAGGGGGGATTCCTGGCCCTGGACAAGGTCCTCGCCATGGAACGGAAAGCCGTGATCGAGCAGGTCAAGCTGTCAGGCCTGCGCGGGCGTGGCGGCGGCGGCTTCCCGACGGGGATCAAGTGGGAGGCGGGCTACAACGCCAAAGGCGATGTGAAATACCTCATCTGCAACGCGGATGAGGGCGATCCCGGCGCGTTCATGGACCGCTCCCTGATCGAGAGCGACCCTTTCGGCCTGATCGAAGGGATGATGATCGGGGCCTACGCCATCGGCGCCGCCAAAGGCTACGTGTACATCAGGGCGGAATACCCCATCGCGGTGGAGCGGCTGACCCGCGCGATCGAGGCCGCCCGGGAGGCCGGGCTGCTTGGGGAGAACATCCTGGGCCGCGGGTTCAATTTCGACCTTGAGATCCGCATCGGCGCGGGCGCGTTCGTGTGCGGCGAGGAGACGGCGCTGATGCACTCGGTGGAAGGGCAGAGGGGAGAGCCCTCCCAGAAGCCTCCCTTCCCCTTTGAAAGCGGCCTGTTCGGCTGCCCCACCATCATCAACAACGTGGAAACCTTCGCCAACATCCCGCCCATCATCACAAGAGGCGGCGAATGGTTCGCCTCCTTTGGAACGGAGAAGTTCAAGGGCACCAAGGTGTTCGCCCTGGCGGGCGACATCCGCTATTCCGGGCTGGCTGAGGTCCCCATGGGTTACACGATGGGGGATCTGATCTACAAGATCGGCGGCGGGATCCCCCGCGGGGGCCGGTTCAAGGCAGCCCAGATCGGCGGGCCTTCCGGCGGGTGCATCACAAAGGAACACCTCAACACGACGCTCGAATATGACACGCTCTCCGCGCTGGGCGCCATCATGGGTTCCGGCGGCCTGGTGGTGATGAGCGAGGACACCTGCATGGTGGATACCGCCCGCTTCTTCATGGACTTCATCCGGGACGAATCCTGCGGCAAGTGCGTACCCTGCCGCATCGGCACCAAGCGGATGCTGGAGATCCTGGAGCGCATCACCAAGGGTGAGGGCCGTGAGGAAGACCTTGCGCTGCTGAAGGAGCTCTCAGAGAACATCAAGGAAACGGCCATGTGCGGCCTGGGTCAGACAGCGCCCAACCCGGTGCTGTCCACCCTGCGGTTCTTTATGAATGAATACGAGGACCATATCAAAACCCATCACTGCGAAGCCGGGGTCTGCACCAGCATGTTCATCTCGCCCTGTCAGAATGCCTGCCCCGCCGGCATCGACGTGCCCGGTTACCTCGCACTGATCCAGAACGGCCGCTTCATCGACGCCTACAAGCTCATCCGTCAGGAAAACCCCTTCCCGGGCGTGTGCGGCAGGGTATGCACCCACCCCTGTGAGGAGAAATGCCGCAGGGCATCCAGGGATGAGGCGCTGGCCATCTGCGACCTGGAGCGCTTCGCGGCGGATTACCAGGCCAACCACCAGGAAAGCTATACCGATGACATCAAGTATCCGAGGAATGAGAAGAAAATCGGCATCGTCGGCGCCGGCCCCAGCGGCCTGACCTGCGCCTACTACCTGGCCAGGCTGGGATACAACGTGGACGTGTATGAGAGCCAGCCCATGGCGGGGGGCACCCTGGCCTACGGCATTCCGGAGTACCGGCTGCCCGATGACATCCTGCAGCATGAGATCAAGCTGATCGAGCAGGAAGGCGTCAGCATCCACCTGAATCAGGAAGTGGGAAAGAACATCTCCTTCTCCTTCCTCAGGGAAAACTACCAGGCGGTCTACCTGACCACCGGCACCCAGTTCCCCAATGACGTGGGGATCGAGGGCGAGGGGCTCAAGGGTGTATACCATGGCCTGCCTTTCCTGAAGGACATCCACTCCGGCCGCCGTGTGAAGGTGGGCAGGAAGGTGGTCGTCATCGGCGGAGGCTCGACCGCCATGGACGCCGCGCGCAGCGCGCTGCGCCTGGGTGCTGCGGAAGTCAAGGTCATTTACCGCAGGGAAATGGAAGACATGCCCGCCGGCAAGCGGGAGCTGTCAGGGGCGTTGGAGGAGGGGATCGAGATCCTCCCGCTCATCGCGCCCAAATGCATCCTGGGCGATGATAAGGGGCGGGTCAAGGGGATCGAGTGCCAGAGGATGCTGCCGGGTGAGTATGACAGCAAGGGCAGGCCGCGGCCCCACCATGAGGAGGGCTCGGAGTTTGTGATCCCCTGCGACATGGTCATCCCGGCCATCAGCCTGCACGCGGACTTTCCCTTCATCTCCTCCCGCGATGTGGAGATGACCGCCTGGGGCACGCTGGTGACTTCCAGGCACAGCCTGATGACCTCGCTGGAGGGGGTTTTCGCGGGCGGAGACCTTGCGCGCGGACCCGAAACCGTGATCGCGGCGATCGCCGACGGCAAGAAGGCCGCCAGCAGCATCGACCGCTACCTGGGCGGCAGCGGGAAACTCAATAAGGGCAAGGAGATCGACATCCCCCCGGCGGTCACGGACGAGGACAGCACCGAATACGGCCGCTTCCCGCTTGAGACACTGCCGCCGGATACGCGGGTCCAGGGTTTCCGCGAGATCAACAGGGGATACCGCAAGCTGTACGCGGTCGCCGAGGCGACCCGCTGCCTGAGATGTGACAGGAGGTAAGGGATGGACAAGACGATCAAAACAAACGGAAAGGCCAAGCCCGGCTTCGTCCGGTTGAATATTAACGGCAAATACATCGACGCCAGGGAAGGGCAGACCATCCTGCAGGCGGCGCAGGACTCCAACATCTATATCCCCAGCCTGTGCTACCTGGAGGGCGTGCACCAGTTCGGCGGATGCCGGATGTGCATGGTCGAGGTGGAGGGGCAGAAGACCCTGGTTGCCAGCTGCATGGTGAAGGTCAAGGACGGCATGACGGTGAAGACCAATACCGCGAAAGTCCGGCAGGCGCGGAAGATCAACTGCGAGCTGCTGCTGTCCGACCATCCCCAGGACTGCCTGTCCTGTGAGCGATCCGGCCAGTGCGAGCTGCAGACCCTTGCGCGCACCCTGGGCATCACCAGCCTGCGCTTCCAGGGGGAGCTGTCGCCGGGCAGCCGGGATATCTCGCCTGCCATCACCCGGGATACGACCAAGTGCATCCAATGCCGCCGGTGCGTCAGCGTCTGCAATCAGGTGCAGGGCATCGGGGTGCTCAACGCCCAGAACCGCGGCTTCAACACCATCATCGGACCCGCGCTCGGCCAGTCCATCAGCGATGTGGACTGCACCAACTGCGGCCAGTGCGTGGCGGCCTGCCCCGTGAACGCGCTGAGCGAGACCAATGGCATCCAGAGAGTCTGGGACGCGATCAACGACCCGTATATCCGCACGGTCGTCCAGGTGGCCCCCGCGGTGCGCGTGGCCATCGGGGAGGAGTTCGGGCTGCCTCCGGGCGAGGCGGTGACGGGCAAACTGGCCACGGCCCTGAAGGAAATGATGTTTGACGACATCTTTGACACCAACTTCGCGGCCGACCTGACCATCATGGAAGAAGGCACCGAGTTCCTGGAGCGGGCAAGCGCCGCGCTGAAGTCCGGCAAGGCCGTCCTGCCGATGATCACCTCCTGCTCCCCGGGCTGGATCAAATACCTGGAGCATCACTATCCGGACAGGACGGCCAACCTGTCCAGCTGCAAGTCGCCGCACATGATGCTGGGCGCCGTGATCAAGTCCTATTACGCAAACAAGCTGGGCATGGACCCCAAGAAGATCTTCGTGGTCTCCGTCATGCCCTGCACGGCGAAGAAGTTTGAGATCGACCGCCCGGAAATGGAAAACGACGGCCTGCGCAACGTGGACGCGGTGATCACTACGAGGGAACTGGCCCGGATGATCAGGGAAGCGGGCATCGACTTTGAGAACCTGCAGCCCAGCGACTTTGACCAGCCGCTTGGCATCTCCACAGGTGCCGCGGACATCTTCGGCGTGACCGGCGGCGTCATGGAAGCCGCTCTGCGCACAGTGTCCGAGCTGGTGACCGGGAGGGAGCTGCCCCTGACCGAATTGAAAGCGGTGCCGGACAACGAGAGGGCACTGACGAAGCGGGCGGAGGTCACCTTTGAAAACTGCCTGCCCTCCTATGCGTTCATGGAAGGCTTTACCGCGAAGGTCGCCGTGACCAGCGGTTTTAAGGGTGCGAAAGCGCTGCTGGACGAGATCGGGCGGGGAGCGGGGGATTATCACTTCATCGAGGTGATGGGCTGCCCGGGAGGCTGCGTGACCGGCGGCGGTCAGCCCAGGGCCGCCGTACAGAATGCCTGGGCAAACCGGGCGCAGGGGCTGTACAACGTGGATCAGGCAAAGAAACTACGAAAGTCCCACACGAATCCGGCGGTCCATAAGCTGTACAGCGAGTTCCTGCTGGAGCCGCTGAGCCAGAAATCCCACGAACTGCTGCATACGACCTATACAAAACGCGGGATTTACAATGAGCTTCTGCAAAAGAAATAGGACGGACCGGCATTGACCCGTTTGTCAGGAACCTGAAAGAGGACCATGAGAAAGATCGTCATCTCCCTGCTTCTCCTTGCCCTCTGCCTGGCCCCGGCCGCGGGGATGGCTGAGCCGCTGCGTATCGGCGCGCTCAAAGGCCCCACCGCGATGGGGCTGGTGAAGCTGATGGAGGACAGCGAGGGAGGGGAGGACTATCTCTTCACCCTGGCCGCCAGCCCGGACATACTGATTCCGGGGCTGCTGCGCGGGGAGATCGATCTGGCCTGCATCCCGGTCAACCTCGCGGCGATCCTGTACGCGAACACGGACGGGGCGGTCCGCGCGGTCAACATCAACACCCTGGGCGTGCTGTACCTCCTTGAGCGCGGAGAAGGCGTCCGGCAGCTGTCCGACCTGAAGGGCCGCACGATCTATGCCAGCGGCAAAGCCTCCACGCCGGAATACGTATTGTCCCATCTGCTGGCCCTGGCGGGCGTGACGGACGTGAACGTTGAATGGAAGAGCGAACACGCCGAGGCCTTGGCCGCTTTGATGAACGATCCGGCGGGAGTGGCGATGCTGCCGCAGCCCTTTGCGACACTGGCGCTGGAAAAGAGCCCTGACATCCGCGTCGCGGCCGACCTGAACAGGGAATGGGAGGCCTTCAGCGGCGGCGTCCTCATCACCGGGGTCACCGTGGCCCGAAAAGAACTGACCGAGGGCAATACGGCCGCCCTGGACCGCTTCCTGTCGGATTACCGGGACTCAGTCCGCTTTGTCAGCGGAAACACTTCCCAGGCGGCGGCCCTGATCGGGAAGTACGGCATCCTAAACGCGCAGACGGCTGAAAAAGCCCTGCCGTACTGCGCCGTGGCCTTTGTTCAGGGTCAGGAAATGAAGGGGATGCTGGACGCGTTTTATCGGGTCCTGTTCCGGCAGAACCCGGCTTCCACCGGCGGGCGCATCCCTGACGACGCCCTCTACTATGTACCGTAAAAATCAAACAAAGGCATACAGGCTGCTGGGCGCGCTGTTCTGGATCATCGTCTGGCAGCTTTTGACGCTGGCGGTGGGGCAGGAGTTCCTGCTGGCTTCCCCGCTGCGCGTTCTGTACAGCCTGACCGGTCTTCTTGGGAAACTGGATACCTATTTCATTGCCCTGCGCTCCGCTTTGAGGATCCTGCTGGGTTTCCTGCTCGGCGCGGCCTTTGGCGTCACCCTTGCCGCGCTGTCATTCCGCTTCAGGCCGGCCTTTCACCTTGTAAAGCCGCTGGTGGACGTCTCCCGTGCGGTGCCGGTCGCCAGCATCACCATCCTGGCCATCATCCTGGTGTCCGGCGCCTGGCTGTCCACGCTCATCGCCTTCCTCATCGGCTTCCCGGTGCTCTACACCGGCGCGCTGGAGGGAATGAGGGCGCAGGACCCATCCCTGCGGGAGATGACGCTTGTGTTCCGCGTACCGCTGAAGAGAAAACTGCCGTACCTGACCCTGCCGCAGATGATGCCCCATCTGCGCGCCGCCTGCATCACAGCGATGGGCCTGTGCTGGAAGAGCGGGGTGGCTGCCGAGGTCATCGGGATCCCCCGCGGCACCATCGGGGAGCAGCTCTACGGGGTGAAGGTGAATTATCTGACCGCGGACCTCTTTGCCTGGACGGTCATCATCGTGCTGCTGAGTTTGCTCTGCGCGTCGCTTCTGCGCCGGGGCCTTGAACTGCTTGACAGGAGGCTGAAAGCGCTGTGAGCCATTCGGCGGATCTGGTCAGGGTGAGTAAGCGCTTTGGAGCGCAGGCCGTGTTCTCTGAACTGACGGTGTCTTTCCCCCCGGGCCGCGCAAGCTGCGTCATGGGGCCTTCCGGCTGCGGGAAAACGACGCTTCTGCGTCTGCTGATGGGCCTTGAAAAACCGGACGCCGGGAAAGTGCTCTGCGAAGGGACGGTCAGCGCGGTGTTCCAGGAGGACCGCCTGCTGGAATCGCTTTCCGCGCAGGGAAATCTGCGTTTTATCCTGGGCCGTGACAGGGAGGCGGACATCAAAGGGGTCCTTGATGCGCTTGGGCTTGGGGATGCCCTGGATAAGCCGGTCAGGGACTTCAGCGGGGGCATGAAGCGCCGGGTGGCGATCGCCAGGGCGCTTATCTCGGAACATGACATCCTGCTGCTGGATGAGCCTTTCAAGGGACTGGATGGGGAGATGAGGGCGCGCGCCGCGCAGATCATCCTTCGCTACGGGGCGGAGAAAACCGTCATCCTGGTCACCCATGATCCGCAGGATGCCGTCCTGCTCAGCGCGGAGGTCTTCCGCCTACCCTGAGGGGCGGGACATTCCGCTTTCGCTTCCCGGACGGTAAGCATTTTTTGTATGGGCGAAAGAGGTTTGGTCAAGCGGGGATCACGGTCGATAGGCTGCTGCGGATGCGATGCAGCAGCTTTTCTGCGGTATGATGCGGCTTCTTCTGCCTTGACTTTTTGTCCGTTTCCATATCGACGGCTTCCGGCTGCATGTCTGCTCCTTGAAGGACGGGGAAACGGCGGGGGTGACGGTCCCCTGCCTGAGGGGGACCCGGCGGCGCGGTTCGATTTCCGCCGCAGGGTGCGGCCCTGATGGTCAGGACTGATTCCGCGAAACCCTGTGAAGCCGTCCTGCATGGGATACCGGGCGCGGATCCTGTACTGAAGCGGTGCGGATCGCTTTCCGATATGGTATAATCAACAAGGCGCGCGCCGTGACGGCGTGCTGGAGAAGCAATATTTAAATGCAAAGGATAGGTGACAGTGATGAAACTCAGCGGCAGGAACTATGCTTTCTGGTTCTGCGTCGGCTCCCAGGATCTGTACGGCGAGGAGTGCCTTCGCAACGTGGCTGAACACGCGCAGATAATCGTCAGGGAACTGAACGCTTCAGGCGCTTTGCCATATCCGCTGGTGTTCAGGCCTGTGCTCATCAGCGCCGGGACGATCCATCAGACGTTTGTACAGGCCAATGAGGACCCGGACTGCGCCGGTGTCATCGCCTGGATGCATACCTTTTCGCCCGCGAAGTCCTGGATCGCGGGGCTGAAGGCCAACACCAAGCCGCTGCTGCACCTGCACACCCAGTTCAATGAAGGGATCCCCTACGACACGATCGACATGGACTTCATGAACGAGAACCAGTCCGCCCACGGCGGGCGTGAGTTCGGGCACATCGTCACGCGCATGGGCCTTTTCCGCAAGGTGGTGGCCGGGCACTGGACCCATCAGGCTGTGAGGGAACGCATCGCCTCTTGGATGCGCACGGCGGTGGGCATCGTTGAAAGCCGGAGCATCCGCGTGATGCGTGTCGCGGACAACATGCGCAACGTCGCCGTCACCGAGGGCGACAAGGTCGAGGCCCAGCTGAAATTCGGCTGGCAGGTGGACGCCTGGCCGGTGACCGAGCTGGCCGATGCGGTCGCCGCCGTATCCGGGGCGGATACCGACGCGCTGGTGGAAGAGTATTACAGCCGGTATGAGATCATCCTGGACGGGCGTGATCCCAGGGAGTTCAGGGAGCATGTCGCCGCGCAGGCGCAGATCGAGCTGGGCTTTGAACGTTTCCTCAAAGAAAAGGATTATCATGCCATCGTCACCCATTTTGACGACCTGGGCACGCTCAGGCAGCTGCCGGGTCTGGCGATCCAGCGCCTGATGGAGAAGGGATACGGCTTTGGCGCCGAGGGCGACTGGAAAACGGCGGCGATGGTCCGTCTGATGAAGCTGATGACCGCGGACATCCCCAATGCCAAGGGCGCCTCGATGCTGGAGGATTATACCTACAACCTTGTGCCCGGCAGGGAGGGCATCCTGCAGGCGCACATGCTGGAGATCTGCCCAAGCCTTGCCGCCGAAAAACCCGCCATCCGCTGCAAACCCCTGAGCATGGGCCGCAGGGAGGACCCGGCGCGCCTGGTGTTCACATCCAAAACAGGGCCGGGCGTGGCGGTGTCCCTGATCGACCTGGGTACCCGGTTCCGCATGATCATCGCCGAAGTGGACTGCAAGGCCAATGAAAAGCCCATGCCCCGGCTGCCCGTCGCGACGGTGTTCTGGACCCCAAGGCCGGATTTCACAACGGGTGTGGAGGCCTGGATCCTTGCCGGCGGCGCGCACCATACCGCCTTTTCCTATGACCTGACGAGCGGTCAGATGAGCGACTGGGCGGAGCACATGGGCATCGAAGCGCTGGTCATCGGCAAGGACACCACCCTGCGCGGATTCAAGCAGGACATGATGCTGGGCCAGGCGTTCTTCCGCTGAGGATATACGGCTTTTAGAAAGGACCATGACATGGATAGGAACGAATCTGCCCGGGCGGCGATCCTTGACGGGAAAGCCGTGCTTGGGATCGAGCTGGGCTCCACGCGCATCAAGGCGGTCTTGACGGGACCGGATCATTCGCCGCTGGCTGTGGGCAGCCACCGATGGGATAATCGGCTCATCGACGGCATCTGGACCTATGACCTTCAGGAGGCCATGGACGGCCTGCAGAAGGCTTATGCCGCGATGGCCGCCGACGCAGAAGCGAAGTACGGCGTTCGGATCAGCACGCTGGCCGGCATCGGCATCAGCGCGATGATGCACGGATACCTGCCCTTTGACGGGGAAGACAGGCTGCTCACGCCTTTCCGCACCTGGCGCAATACGATGACCGGGCAAGCGGCGGAGCGGCTGAGCGGGCTGTTCAATTTCAGCATCCCCCAGCGCTGGAGCATCGCGCACCTTTACCAGGCCATCCTGAGCCGCGAAGCGCACGTGCCGGAGATCCGCTTTCTGACCACGCTGGCCGGCTTCGTGCATTGGCAGCTGACGGGGGAAAAGGTACTGGGCATCGGCGACGCCTCCGGCATGTTCCCCATCGGTGAAAACGGCGGCTATGACGAAACCATGCTCGGGCAGTTCAAACAATTGGTCCAGGATGAGCACCTGCCCTGGTCCCTTGAGGGGATCCTGCCCGATATCAAGCATGCAGGCGAAACGGCCGGCCGTCTGAGCCAAAAGGGTGCGGAACTGCTTGACCCCAGCGGCAGGCTCCGTGCCGGCATCCCGCTGTGCCCGCCGGAGGGCGACGCCGGCACGGGGATGGTCGCCACCAACGCGGTCGCGCCGCGCACCGGCAACGTGTCCGCCGGCACCTCCATCTTCGCGATGATCGTGCTGGAGAAGAACCTCAAGAAGCTGCACCCGGAAATCGACATCGTCACCACGCCTGACGGCAAGCCGGTTGCCATGGTGCACTGCAACAACTGCACCACCGACCTGAACAGCTGGATCGGACTGCTGGATGATTTTGTGAAGGAAGCCGGGCTTAAAGCGGATCAGGACAAACTGTACAAGGTGTTCTTTAACGCTGCGCTCAAGGGAGACAGGGACGCGGGCGGGCTGACCAGCTGCGGCTACTATTCCGGCGAACACGTCACCGGCTTTGAGGAAGGGCGCCCGCTGCTGGTGCATCCGCCGGAGAGCAGGTTCACCTTTGCCAATCTGGCGCGTTCCATCCTCTTCTCCGCCCTGGCGACGCTGAAACTTGGCATGCAGACGCTGGAGGAGGAGAAGGTCCGCATCGACCGCATCCTGGGGCACGGCGGGCTGTATAAGGAAGGGGAAACGGGACAGCGCCTCACTGCCGCGGCGCTGCGCACCCCGGTGACTGTCATGGATACCGCGAGCGAGGGCGGCGCGTGGGGCATCGCCCTGCTGGCGGCCTATATGGCGGATCATCAGGACGGTGAGACCCTCAGGGACTGGCTGGACCGGCGCGTCTTCCGTCAGATGGGCGGTTCGCGGCTTTCGCCCGATCCTCAGGATGTCGAGGGCTTTGAAACCTACATGGCGCGCTTTACCGCGGGCCTCAGGGTCGAGCGCGCGGCGGTAACACACCTCTGACGCTCATTAAGGAGAGGAATATGCTGGCAGCACTGAAGGAAGCCGTGCTTCAGGCGAACCTTGATCTTCCGCGGCAAGGCCTGGTCAAGTACACCTGGGGCAATGTCAGCGCCAGGGATGAGGGGACAGGCCTGGTGGTCATCAAGCCCAGCGGCATCCCATATGAGGCGATGCGGGCGGATGACATGGTCGTGTGCGACCTGTCGGGCAAGGTGATGGAAGGGCGCTGGCGCCCGTCGTCCGATACCCCCACCCACCTGATCCTGTACAAGACCTTCCCGGAGATCGGCGGGATCGTCCACACGCACTCACCCGAAGCGACGGCCTGGGCGCAGGCGGGGATGGACATCCCGCTGTACGGTACCACCCATGCCGACCATTTCGCGGGCCCTGTGCCCTGCGCCAGACCGCTGACGGATGAGGAGATCGCCGGGGAGTATGAGCTGAACACCGGGCTGGTGATGATCCAGACCATCAGGGAACGGGGCATCAACGTGCTGCACGTTCCCGCCATGCTCTGCTTCTCCCATGGCGCATTCGCCTGGGGCAGGGACGCGGCCCAGGCCGTCATGAACGCGGGCGTACTGGAGGAGGTGGCGAGGATCGCGCTGAAAACACGCCTCATTCATCCGGGCGTACAGCCGGCCTCGGATGCCATCCGGGACAAGCATTTTCTGCGCAAGCATGGCGCAAACGCCTATTACGGCCAGGAAGCGGCGAAATAGTCAGACTGCCTTCAGGCAGCAAAAGCAGCGGGAACGCCCCCGCTGCTTTCATTTGCGCCGGAAGAACAGGGCTGCCGGCGGAAATGCGGGCGCATCGCTGCAGCGCTTTGATGAAGGGACACCGCGTTCGGTTCAATGACCTGATGCTGATGAGTACGAATGAAACGGTTGATCATCTGAAAACGTATGTTCAATCGCCGGAGACACTGCCCCGGCTGCAGCAGGCTGCACGCGGATCGATCAGGAGAAGCATGGCACGCGAAGCAGCTTTCTGACAGAGAAAAGTGAAACACAGCCGCTTTATCATCCGGCGGGAACGTTCCTGCGGATCGCGGCGACCGCGCTGCGCGGGTCCTTGAGTACAGCGCCTGCCTGTGTTAAGATGTATCACGACCAAAGAGGGAATAGTTCGGGCCTGCTGAAAAAGGCAAATTCTGCTTTTCACGTTCCTTTTCACAGCCGCTTG
>CAZVSG010000009.1:0-29123 GCA_964629345.1 uncultured Christensenella sp.
ATGGCCGCTTCCCAGATCTGGCCCTCGGCCTGCTCCCCGTCCCCGATGATGGCATAGACACGCGAGTCGCTCCCGTCAAGCTTCAGGCCCAGCGACATCCCCAGGGCGATGGAAAGCCCCTGTCCCAGGGAACCGGTTACGGCCTCGATACCGGGCGTCAGGTCCATGTCCGGGTGCCCCTGGAGGATCCCCCCGATGGTCTTGACCTTGGCCAGCTCGCTCCGGTCAAAATATCCCAGCTCAGCAAGGCAGGCGTACTGCGCCAGCACGGCGTGGCCTTTGCTGAAGATGCAGCGGTCGCGCCTTTTGTCCCTTGGATCCTCGTATACCCTCATGTGATCGAAATACAGCGCCGCCGCCACATCCGCCACCGAGCAGCTCCCCCCAAGATGTCCCACCTTGCCGTGGGGGATCATCTCAATAATATCCGCGCGGATGTCGATGGCCTTCGCGCGGATCTTCCTGAGTGTTTCCGGTGAATGGTACATACACATGCTCCTAACGCCTGTCCGGGCCTGTTTTTTTACACTGCAAAGAAAATAGCATGCCCCTGAAGTGATGTCAAGGACCAATTCTTTATCACCAGATACGCCATTCTTTCCTGAGTGTTCCTAATAACAGGTGACCCCGCCGTCCACCGGAAGCGCGGCGCCGTTGATGAATGCCGCTTCATCGCTCGCCAGATACAGCACGGCGTTGGCGACGTCGTCCGATGCTGCCAGCCTTCCGAGCGGCACTTCGCCCAGGCGCTCCGCCCTGCGCGCGGGATCCTTGAAGAGCACCTGGACAAGCGGCGTATCCACCGTGCTGGGATGGATCGAGTTGCACCGGATGCCGTCTTTTGCGTAGCGGGACGCGACGGATTTTGTCAGCAGGGTGACCGCGCCCTTGGAGGCTGTGTAGGCTTCAGGGGTATACTGATGTCCGATCAGGCCGCAGACGGAGGAAATGTTGATGATGGAACCGCCGCCCTGCGCGCGCATCAGGGGAATGACGGCCTTGCAGCCCAGGAACACCGATCCTGTGTTGACCTTCATGACCTGACACCATTCACTCAGATCCATTTGCTCGATGGGCTTGCGGATGTTGATCCCCGCGTTGTTGACCAGCACGTCCACCCTTCCGGCGGTCTCCACCAAAAAGGCCACGGCGCATTTCCAGTCCTCCTCGCTTGTCACGTCAGCCTTCAAAAACCAGGCGCTGCCGCCCTGTGCCCTGATCTCCTCCGCGACCGCGGTCCCCTTGTCCTCATCCAGATCAAGGATCAGTACGGACGCGCCGTTTTTGCACAGCAGCCGGGCCATGGCGCTGCCCAGCCCTCCCCCCGCGCCGGTGATGATGACTGATTTTCCGTTCACGTTCATACACGTTGCTCCCTTCAGTATTGTTCTCTGGAGTAGTTTCGCCGGTTCCAGGATGAAGAGCGCTCAGGGCATTGACCTTGCCGAGGGTTTCCCTTCCTCTTGCGGGAACTGCCGTGACGCCGGCGTTGAAACCGGCGCGTTTTCAGCATGGCTGATACATCAAGCGCATATGGATGCAGTCATCAGGAACAACGCTGCAGTCTTTCATCCGTTGGTCTTACCGTATCCTACCACAGTCCGGCGCGGCGCTCAATCAAAAGCTGAAGGAAACAGGGATCGGTCGGTTCCTGGTTCAGGTTGCTTTTCACGCGCAGAAAAAGCCCTGTCCTGCACAAGATTCAGCAGAAGGCCGCCAAGCACCAGCGCACCGCCCAGGAGGCTTCGGGCGGAGACTGTGCCCGTCAGCAAGGTGTCCAGCAGCTGCCCCGCGGTCACCTGGCCGACAAAGAGGGTAAGCGTCATGTAGAAGGACGGGATCCGGCCGATGATCCGGTTGGACATCATTACGATCACCGCGCCCAGCGCGCCGCCCAGGTAAACATGCAGAGGGCCGGACAGCGCGACGGTCAGCTTCGTTCCCCCACCGGCCAGCGCCAGGACAGTCAAGGCCCCCAACAGCCCTGTGATATAGTTGGTCAGCGTGCCGGTCATCACGCTGGTCCGTCTGGACAGTCGGCCGTTGATGAGCCGGGAGAGAAGCACCGTCACCCCGGCCATCAGAGACAAAGCCGTAGGAACGGCCTTGAAATCGTCCAGCATGAGGAGGATGCCCGTCAGCGTCATCAGCATGCCCCAGAGTTTTTCCGCCCGGAAACGCCTCACGGGAAGCCCGAGAATGCCGAAATGATCCGCCAGCAAGCCCGAGACGCTCTCGCCCAGCAGCGCCAATGCCATCATGGACGACACACTGATCTGTCCGAAGGCCGCGTTATTGAATACGGTGGTCAGCACTCCGATCAGCCCTCCCGTGTACAGCCACCACGGCAGCCGCACAAAGCGGGGCTTCTCCCGCCCAAGCAGAGAGGCCGGCAGCAGGACGGCCAGACCGACTGCGTGGATGATGACCAGTGAAACAGCCTGGTTCGCCCATGCGTTCAGCTGACCGTTGAACACCACCATCACGGAGATCATCATGCCCGCCAGCAGTGACAGAAAATAGAGCATCAGGGTACTCCCTCACATTGACAGCATTGACATGCGAAACGGGACAGGACATTGGGAATGCAGATGTCTTCTCCGATTATGCCTTCTCCGCCGCGGGCCGTCCAGTATCCGCTGCGACGTCTTGAGATGAGAGCAGTACTGGGAAGACGGCGGGCATCACAGACCTGAATGGAGGATATCAAGATCCGCGGCGTATTGGATCCTGATGAACAAAAAAACATCAGCCGGCAGCAGGCAGCATACCGCACTGCGCATTGTGTCGAAGAATCCGCAGTCAGACAAGCCGATCTGATCTGATGCCGGTCAGATGACTGCTGGAGTGTCAGAAGCAGGCAACACATCGGGCAAAGAGACGGGGAGCTGTCTGGTCAAGGGAATGGCGGAGATCTGCGGAGCAAACACTGTCTGCCCCTGATCCCTCACGCTCGGCAAAAAGATCTGCCGCATATCGCCGGATGCTCAGTTCAGACTGAAAAACCTCGCATCAAAGCCTGGCGCAGCGAGGTTCTCTGACTGCCGGAGCACCCTCCTTTGGAATATCGCTGGTCAGGCAGCCTATTCTATGACAGGCGCGCGCCGGATCCTGGGATCCGTAAAGATGTCCGCCTCGTCACGGCTGGTGGTGGAAAACTCCGAAACCACGGCTCCCTCCGGTCCCGCCTGGAACCAATGCAAAGTATTCGGGCTCAAGGTATATTGTTCGCCGGGGTTCAGGGTGATCTCGTGAAACACGGTGTAGTAAGCCTCATCCCCTTGAGGCGGGCGGCAGGCAGGGTCAGCCGAGACCTCACCGGGTACGTACACATGGACCCGGCCCCAGCGGCATCGGAAGGTCTCTTCCTTACCCGGTTCCCCCGCCACTTCCGGATGCCTGTGCTCCGGGCAGGTCTGCCCCGGAAACAGCACAAGTTCTTTGGAACAGCAGCGCCGCGTATTCAGGTAGGTGATGATTTGGAGGCCGGTGCGCTCCAGGTCATCCAAGCCGAAATCCGCCACCTCAACGTTTTCACGCTCATCCGGTGTAATGGCAATACCCGCGCGGTCAAAGTACTCCAGGGTCCGCGCTCGGGCCGCCTCGTAAACTTCTCGGTTCAAAGAAAAACACCTCCCCGTATGCTGGAAATCCTTCTGTTGAGATTGTAGGGTAGCGGATCTGACATGTCAATGATGCAGAAAAACGCGGGTTCCCGTATTGTGCCCGGCAGGAAGCCGGAATGGCGCAGTACGCAAATTCAAGGTCGGGATCATTGATTCCTCTCATCATTGATGGTACTATCTGCCTGTTCATCAAGCAATGAGTTGATGCCGCGACCGTCGGAGGGATTGCTGCCGGCACATTTTTCGATTCTGCCGATCCGCAGCACCGTCGCCGGCCCTGCGTCCCTTTGGAGGGCCATTGTTCCGAATGACATGAGGATGAGGGGAAGTTTTTGATGATTGATTTCCCGAAACGGCTGACGTCAGCATTCTGCGCTCTTTTTCTTTTGCTGTCATGCCTGCGTCCGCCGGCTTGCGCGGCGCAGGCGGATGCCGGGGACAAGGCCCGTGAAATCGCCGCAGGCATGCCTCTTCGGGATAAAATCACTCAGCTCCTGTTCGTGGACTTCCGGAAATGGATGACGCTTGACGGGGAGCAGACCATTTCCAGGATCGCGGAAGATCCGGCCTATACCGGAGAGCCCGTTACGCAGATAAATGCCGAAATCGCTCAAATGCTTGCGGAATATCGCTTCGGCGGTGTGATCCTGTTCAGCGAGAACCTGAAAAGCACCGAAGATTCGGTTCATCTTGTGCGGGAAATGCAGCGCGCTTCACTAAGGAAAGGCGGTCTTCCGCCTTTTTTGGGTGCTGATCAGGAGGGCGGAAACGTTACAAGGCTCGGGCAGGGCACCTGCCTGCCTGGAAACATGGCAATCGGGGCGACCGGAAAGACCGAGTACGCCTACGAGGCCGGCGCGGTCACCGGACGGGAGCTGCGCGCCGTCGGGCTGAACATCAATTTCAGCCCGGTTTCCGACGTCAATGACAATCCGGAAAACCCGATCATCAATCTTCGATCCTTCGGTTCGGATCCGGATATGGTATCAAAGATGGCAGTTTCAATGTCCAGGGGCATCCAAAGCGCTGGCGTCGTTGCGGTGGGCAAGCATTTTCCGGGGCATGGCAACACCTCAAGCGACTCGCATACCAGCCTGCCGCTTGTTGAGAAAGATCTGGACGAGCTGCGTGAAACAGAACTTCTGCCTTTCCAGGCGCTGATCGATGCGGACATCGGCATGCTGATGTGCGCGCACATACAGTTTCCGGCTCTGGACAAGACGACATTCAGGTCAGTTTCGGATGGGCAGGAGATCGTTGTTCCCGCAACGTTTTCCAGCGTCATCCTGAAAGATCTCCTGCGCGGCAGGATGGGGTATGACGGCGTCATCATCACCGATGCGATGGACATGGACGCCATTGCAAAGCATATCGCGCCCCCGGATGCTGTGGTGAGGGCGCTAGCGGCCGGGGCGGACATGATCTGCATGCCGGCGAAGCTGCGCAGTCCCTCTGACGCCGCCAAAATTGAAGATATCCTTCTGGCTGTAACGGATGCGCTCAGGCAAGGCGTGCTGACCCAGGCCGGAATCGATCAATCTGTTGAACGGGTGGTGCGGCTGAAAATCGAATTCGGGCTTTTGGATAGCGTGTATGACGCCCGGAACGACCAAGCCGCAGTTCAAAGCGCGCTGAAAACTGTCGGAGCCCCGGCGCACCGCGCTGTCGAGCGTGAGATCGCGCAAGCCGCGATCACACTGGTTCGGGATGAGCATTCAGTCATTCCCTTTCAGCCCGGGGGCGGAGAGAAGGTGCTCGTGATGACGCCTTATACGAATGAAATGGCGAGCACTCTGTACGCGATCAACCAACTGAAAGCCGATGGGGGCATCCCGGAGGACGTTGTTCTGCAGACCTACTGCTATCGAGGGTTGAATTCGGTTCAGGATGACCTCGGCACTGCGCTGATGCAAGCGGACTACATCATTCTGTATACGGAAATGAGCGGTACCGCTTCGCTTCAGGCCGGACACTGGCTGACCGATTTTCCAAAGGCAGTATGGCAAAAGATCCAGGCGGCCGGGAAACAGGATCGTTTCGTGCTTGCCAGCATCGGCGCGCCGTTTGATATTGTGAATTACGCTGACTGCCCCGCTGTGCTGCTTTCGTACGGCTGCGTCGGGATGAGCGACGCGGACGCGGAGACCGGCATCATCACGGGGAAATACGGCCCCAACATACCGGCCTTGCTGTGTGCGGTGTTCGGCTCCTTCTCCCCCACCGGAACGATCCCCGTGAACATGCAGTAAGCCCCGCCCGCATCCGATCCTGAAAACGATCTGAAGAAAGGCAACAGAGTACCTATGATGTTTAAGCGAAAAAGCCCGGCACTGCTGGTCCTCATCGCGCTCCTGCTCCCGCTCATGGCGATTTGTCGTCCGGCACGGGCATCCGCCGGCATCCTGCAGGGGATGAACACGCCTGAGACCATCATCGCGGTTGAAACCGGCACGATTGCGGAAAATGACATCAAAGCCTTATTGCCTCAGGCGAGTTATGTCTATGTCAACACCCCGACGGACGGATATATCTCCGTCCAGACAGGCAAGGCCGATGCGTTTGCCGGCGACCTCGCCATCTTCGACTGTGCGCTTCGCGAGGGACTCGCGGGGCTCAAGGCTGCCGAGGAAACCATCGGCGAGAACGGGAAGGTTGCCGTGGGCATCAGCCCGGTCAGTCAGATACCCGATCTGGAAAGCATGATCAACAATTTCCTTGCGGAAATGGAGACGCAGGGGGTTTTGGACCAGATGTATCAGCGGTGGGTCATCAAGGGCGATTATGCCATGCCGGAAATAGCCGTGCCGAAGGACCCGTCCCGCACCGTCAGGATCGGCACAACCGGGCTTTTGGAGCCCTACACCTTTTACAGCGGAACAGAACTGACCGGCTATGAGATGGAGATGATGCGCCGTTTCGCCCTGTGGGCCAATGTCCGGTTTGAAGTGCTGACCTACGACTGGGGCGGCATCATCCCCGCCTGCGCCGCCGGGAAAGTGGATTGCATCATGAGCAATCTCTTTGACACAGACGAGCGGGACGACAGCATCATCTTTTCCAATCCCTATATCCGCGTGACCTCCGCCCTGATCGTACCGGATACCGCGCAGCGGGTCCCCTCCGTGCCTGCGCATGCGGAGCCTGAAGGGAAGACATTCCGTTCGCTGAATGATTTCACCAGCGCTGTGGTCGGTTCGCAGACGGGCACCGTGTTTGACAGGATCCTGTCCGGCCGGATCAGCGGATTGTCGTTTCAGTATTATGATGACCTGAGCTCCGCGGCGCTGGCCCTCCAAAACGGAACGATCGACGCGATCGGCATGGACGAGCCTGTGGCAAAGCTGATCACGGCCCAAATCAACGGACTCACCATCTTCTCCGAGGCGGTGGAAACCGACCAGTACGGTTTTGCCCTCAGGAAAGACAGCCCGCTCACCGACAGGATCAGCGGGATCATCCGGGAGTTAACGGCGGACGGCACTATGGACGCGCTAAAGGCAAAGTGGTTTGGCGCGGATGACGCGGCCAAGATCATACAGATCCAGCCGCATGACGAGAGCAAGGGGGTCCTGCGCTACGCGCATGATTCCACCCTGGCGCCCATGTGCTATGTCGGGGCCGGCGGCGCTTCACTTGGATACGAGGTAGAGCTTGCCCACCTGTTCGCAGCAAAGCTGGGCATGAAGATTGAGATCACACAGACAAACTTCGCGTCCCTGCTGAACATGGTGACCAGCGGCAAGGCAGACATCGTATCAGGCGCGATGTCCATCACCGAGGAGCGCAGGCAAAGCGTCGATTTCCCGGATACCCACTATATCGGCGGCATCGTCCTTGTGATAAGGGGCTCAGATGCCGCCGCGGGCCGGGCATCCCTGCCTGAGTATGCGTCCGCGCAGGAACTTGACGCGGTTCAGGCCATCCTGGGCGTCCGGACAGGAAGCATACAGGACGCGTACACCAGGGAGTATGTGCCCAACGCAGGCATCCTGTACTTCGACGATGTATCGGATATGATTGTGGCCCTGAACTCAGGGAAGATCGATGGGTTCATGACGACCGCGCTGCGCGTGCCCTTCATTCTGAGAGACAACAAAAACCTTGCCGCCTTTGAACTGCAGGGTCCGAGCGACCGCCTGGCGATCATGGTGGCGCGTACGGATTTCGGGGCGGAACTGCTGCCAAAGATCAACGCGTTCATTGCTTCCAGCCGGGAGAGCGGGCTTTTTCAGCAGATGTACGACGCGTGGTTCCACGCGCAGGAGGGGTATCCGGAGATCATCCTGCCGAAGGACCTGCCGAACACAAACGGGATCATCCGGTATGCCGCACAGGCGGGCAACGAGCCCATCAGCCTGATGCGCGGCATGGAAATGGTCGGCTTTGAAATGGACATCCTCACCCGCTTCTGCAGGGAATACGGCTATGGGCTGGAAGTCACCGAGCTGAGCCTGTCGGGGATGCTCGCGGGGATCGCATCAGGGAAATACGACTTGTCCGGCGGCGGGCTTGCCATTACCGAGGAACGCCGTCAGAGTGCCGATTTTACCGAAAGCTATTATTCGGTGGGCCAATGGATCATCGTGCGCGGCATGCCCGATGCCGCCGCCGTACCGGTCGCTTCCGGCACACAGGCCCCGCATCCGCTGGACGCTTTCTGGCAGAGCCTGAAGAGCAGTGTTGAAAAGAACTTTGTCCGGGAGGGCCGCTGGAGGCTGGTTCTCAGCGGGATCGGCGTAACGCTGACGATCTCGATCCTCTCCGCCCTGTTCGGCACCCTGTTCGGATTCGGGCTTTGCATGCTGCGCCTCCGCGGACACAAGGCGGTCTCGGGAACCATCAGGGCGTTTATCCGTATCATTCAGGGAGTCCCGCTTGTGGTGCTGCTGATGGTATTGTATTACGTCGTGTTCGGCTCAATCAGCGTCAACGCGATCTTCGTGGCGGTCATCGGCCTTTCCGTGAACTTCGGCGTCTATGTCAGTGAGATGATGCGGACAGGCATCGAGGCGGTCGACAGGGGACAGATCGAGGCGGCCCTCGCGCTGGGCTATTCCAGGATACGGACGTTCTGGAAGATCACGTTCCCGCAGGCGGCCCGGCATTTCCTGCCCGTCTACAAGGGGGAATTCATTTCCATGGTGAAGATGACCTCGATTGTGGGGTATATCGCCATCATGGATCTGACAAAGGCGTCCGACATCATCCGCAGCCGTACCTACGAGGCGTTCTTCCCGCTGATCGTCACCGCGGCGATCTATTTCCTGCTGGCATGGAGCCTGACTTCCCTGCTGAACCTGGTGGAGATCAGGATTGATCCCAGGCGCAGATCCCGCAAGCTGAAGGGGGTAGTGGAATCATGATCGAGGTCAGACATTTGCGCAAAGAGTATCCAGGCGTGACGCCCCTGACAGACGCCAACGCATCCATCAAAAAGGGGGAAGTGATTTCCATCATCGGCCCCTCCGGCACGGGCAAGAGCACGTTCCTGCGCTGTCTCAACGGATTGGAGACCCCGACAAGCGGCGAGATCCATATTGACGGAATCAACATCTGCGACAGGTCCTGCAACCTTTCCAGGGTGCGGCAGAAGATGGGGATGGTGTTTCAGTCCTTCAATCTGTTTTCGCACCTGACGGTCGCGGAGAACATCATGGCGGCGCCCGTGGATCTGTTGGGGCTGAGCCGTCAGGAAGCCTATGACGCGGCGATCAGGCTGCTCAAATCCGTCGGTCTTGCCGAGAAAGCCAGGAGTTATCCGGATGAGCTTTCCGGCGGCCAGAAACAGCGCGTCGCCATCGTGCGGGCGCTTGCCATGCAGCCGGACATCCTGCTGTTTGACGAGCCCACCAGCGCATTGGATCCAACCATGGTCGGCGAGGTGCTCACGGTAATCCGGAATCTCGCCAGGGAAGGGCTGACGATGGTCATCGTCACCCATGAAATGAAGTTTGCCCGGGACGTCTCCTCACGTGTTTTCTACATGGATCAGGGCGTCGTCTATGAAGAGGGCACGCCGGAGCAGATCTTCGACCATCCCCAAAAGGGACCGACCCGTATTTTTGTCAAGCGGCTGCGCACTTTCCACCGGGAAATCAGGTCCAGGGATTTCGACTTTGTCGCCATGGCAAACGATATTGAGGAGTTCACGGTGCGCCAGTCGCTCACGGCGGCGCAGAGGATGAAATTCCAGCAGATATTTGAGGAACTGTGCGTGCTTGTCCTTTTGCCCGCGCTTCCGGAATCGGGATTCCTTCTGGAGTTCGACGCGGCCTGCAGCGAGAACGGCGAAGAGTGTGAAGCAACGATATGCTGGGAAGGGGAGCGTTACGATCCGCTCACGCATGGCGACGGGCTCTCCGTCAAGTTGGCGACGGCAAGGACCAGAAGCGCTGGGTATCAACACGAGAACGGAAAGAATCTCATCCGTATTTCATTCTGACACTAAAGAATGAGCAGACGCTCCGATGGGGCGGAAGATGTCGGCGGCTCCGCCCAGCCGAGTGAAAGTCGCAACGCGGAGGCGCGAATCGGCCGCCTCATCAAAGCGTTTTCGATTGCGTTTTGTATCAGTCCCCGCTGGCGCCGTAGTTTTTCAGGGCCCGGGCGGACGGATCCCGGACGTCGCATCCCGGCCATGACCTGTTAGGCATCCAGAACCCCGCGATCATATGGGCCTGCCCCGGATAATGCCTTTCAAAGATCTCCCTGTAGAGCAGGCTTTCTTTCGTAAAAGGCGTGGCGTGCCTGTAGTTCAGGCGTTTCTTCTCATATTCATCGTCTGTATAGACAGACTGGGCGTATTCCTTCAGCTGATCCACCATGGAATGACCGACGGCATCGCTGAAGGCAGCCTTTTCACGCTGCAGAATGGAAGGCGGCAGCCAATCCCCCTCAAAGGCGTGCCTGAGCAGGTATTTGCCCCTACCATAGGAGTTCATCTTCTTCGTTGGATCGATCGCCATTACATACCGGACAAATTCAAGATCTCCAAAGGGTACCCGGGCTTCGAGTGAATTGGCGGAAATGCATCTGTCAGCGCGGAGCACGTCGTACATATACAGCTCATCGATCCTTTTCTTTGCTTCCGTTTGAAATGCTTCAGCGTCAGGGGCAAAATCCGTATACTTGTAGCCAAACAGCTCATCAGATATCTCGCCGGTCAGCAGCACACGGATATCTGTTTTCTCATGGATCGCCTTACATACCAGGTACATGCCGATGCTTGCGCGTATCGTCGTAATGTCATATGTTCCAAGGATTCTGACAAGGGGTTCCAATGCCGAAAGGACATCGTCAAAAGTCATGCGGACTTCAGTATGGACGCTTCCGATATACCCAGCAGCTTCCCGCGCATATTTCAAGTCGATGGCATCGTTTTCCATTCCAATGGCAAATGTCCGGATGGGACGGCGGATCAGCCGCGCAGCAATGGAACATACCAGACTGCTGTCCAGCCCTCCGCTCAACAGAAACCCGAGAGGAGCATCCGCGTCGATGCGTTTCTCAACGGCACTGATCAATCTTTCCCGGATGCCGGCGCAGACTGTTTCCAGGCTATCCCTGCAATACGCGGAGACACTTGTGATATCGCAGTAACGGACAAACGCTCCGTCATCATAATAGCAGCCGGGAGGGAACGGCAGGATCTCCGCCGCAAGACCTGACAGGTTTTCCGCTTCACTGGCAAAAACAATGCTGCCGTCTGCCATGAATCCGTAGAACAAAGGGCGGATGCCAAGAGGATCGCGGGCGGCAATCATCTTCCCTGCAGTTCCGTCATACAGCACAAGGGCAAATTCTGCATCGAGCCCTGCAAACATCCCTAAACCGAATTCTGCGTACAAAGGCAGGATGATCTCGCAGTCCGAGTCGCCCGAAAAGGTGTGTTTCCCTTTCAATTGCTCCCGGACAGGGCGAAATCCGTACAATTCACCGTTGCACACGACGGCGCATCCGTTTCGCTCAAACGGCTGCATGCCCCCTTCTCCCGGCCCCATGATGGAAAGGCGGTGGAAACACAGATACCCCGTATCTGTCTCAAGGATCCGCGTCGCGTCGGGCCCTCGCCGCTTTGTCCTGTCAAAGCACGTGCGGATGCGGTCAGCGTCTGCGCTTTTTGATGCAAGCCCCATGATCGAGCACATAAAAACACCTCCGGATAGTTCCCGCAACCATCGCCGTTCAGGGCGAATAGCTGCGTATCCGCGGTGCCACCTGACTTACTGCCGAAGCAGTCTCTTCCGGGCTCTGTCAAGCCCTGCGCGCTTTAACGGTCGCGTTCCGTATCATCTACTCGCATTCGCTTTCGAATCAATGCTCCGGAGTGTTATTCATCCAGGCTCCTGTACGGGTCTTCCACCTTTTCCCGCTCGCTGTGACCGATCGCCTTGATTACTTGTCTCCATCATCGCCGCCAATGAACCCTGAGTACAAACAGAAACATAGCAGTGCAGAATGATCAAGTCAAGTCTGTACAAAAGAAAAACTGCCTCTGCCGCACAGAACGGCCGGAAGACTCAGGCATTTCCCGGCGGAATGACGACAAAAAACATACTGCATACTGACACGCGTTGACATGACATGCGCTGGATTGATACGATGACGCACATGAACCAAGACGTTCATCCGGGAGGTGAAGAGCTTGAAACTCCTCGAGGGAGAGGTCAGGATACCTTCCGGCTGCGCGATCTGCGCTGTTATCTCCAAAAAAGGGCGCCTGATGACCGCTGAGAAGATCATCAGCGGCATCAAGGTCATGCATGAACGCTCAAACGGGCTGGGCGGCGGATTTGCCGGTTACGGCATTTACCCCCAGTACCGCGATTTTTACGCGCTTCACTTGTTTTACAGCAGCTCCATTGCCCAGGCGGAGACCGAGCAGCTGCTGAAGGACAGGTTCTATATCGTCAAGGCCGAGAACATCCCCACACGGAAAACACCTTCCATCAAGGACGCTCCCCTGATTTGGCGCTATTTTGTGGTGCCGCCGGCCCCGCTGCTGGATTCGGTGCAGCTGGATGAAAAAGAAGAAATCGTCCGCATGGTCATGAAGATCAATACTGAAGTCAAAGGTGCCTACGTGTTTTCCAGCGGGAAAAACATGGGGGCCTTCAAGGCAATGGGCTACCCCGAAGATGTCGGCTTCTTTTACGGACTGGATGAATACGAAGGCTACGCCTGGACGGCGCATGGCAGGTACCCCACCAATACGCCGGGCTGGTGGGGCGGCGCGCATCCTTTCGCGCTGCTGGACTATTCAGTTGTGCACAACGGCGAGATATCCTCCTACGACGCCAACCGCCGCTTTATCGAGATGTTCGGGTACAGATGCACGCTGCAGACAGATACCGAAGCCATCACCTACATCGCGGATTACCTTCTGCGCCGTCAGGGCCTGACGCTTGAGGAACTGGCAAACGTCATCGCGGCGCCGTTCTGGAGCGTCATCGATCAAAAAGGGGAAGAGGAAAAAAGGCAGCTGCAGTATCTTCGGACCGTCTTTTCCGGCCTGCTGGTCACGGGACCGTTCTCCATCGTTCTTGGCTTTGAGGGCGGGCTGATGGCGCTGAACGACCGGCTGAAGCTGCGCTCCATGGTGGTGGGTGAAAGGGATGACACGGTCTGCATTGCCAGCGAGGAAGCCGCCATACACGTAATGGAGCCGGCTGTCGGAAACATCTGCGCGCCGTCGGGAGGCGAACCGGTCATCATCAGGGCGGAGGAGGGATCCTATTGAGCGGGCTTGATTACATCGCTCCGCTGTTTGACGTCATCAGGGATGACAGCCGCTGCACCAGATGCCGCGTCTGCGCAGCCCAGTGTTCAAACGGCGTTCACGCCTATGATGAAAGAACAGGGCAAATGGCGGGCAATGAAGCAAAGTGCGTCAACTGCCAGCGCTGCGTTGCCTTCTGCCCTGCCCGTGCGCTCAGGATCATCAACAACCCGAACACACTGCGCGACAACGCCAACTGGTCAGGCCAAACCATCAGGGAGGTTTTCAAGCAGGCTTCTTTCGGCGGCGTCCTGCTGTCATCCATGGGCAATCCCAATCCCCTGCCCGTATACTGGGACCGGATCCTGATCAACGCGTCGCAGGTCACCAACCCATCCATTGACCCGCTGCGCGAACCGATGGAAACGCGGATCAGCCTGGGGAAGAAGCCCCATCAGGTGTCGCGGCGGGAAGACGGCTCGCTGAAGACGGACCTTCAGCCCCAGCTGAAGCTGGACATGCCGGTGCTGTTTGCGGCGATGAGCTACGGATCCATCAGCTTCAACGCGCATCAGAGCCTGGCCAGGGCGGCCGCGGAACTGGGCATCTATTACAACACAGGCGAAGGCGGCCTGCATGAGGATCTTTACCGGTACGGCGATCATACCATCGTTCAGGTAGCGTCGGGCCGCTTTGGCGTTCATATGGACTATCTGGAAGCCGGCGCCGCCATAGAAATCAAGATGGGTCAGGGGGCCAAGCCGGGCATCGGAGGCCATCTGCCCGGCACAAAGATCGTTGGGGATATTTCCCGCACCCGCATGATCCCTGAAGGCATGGATGCGATATCGCCTGCGCCTCACCACGACATCTATTCCATCGAAGACCTTCAGCAGCTGGTGTACTCCCTGAAGGAAGCGACCGGTTATAGAAAGCCCGTCATCGTCAAGGTCGCTGCTGTCCACAACATCGCCGCCATCGCCAGCGGCATCGCCAGAAGCGGCGCCGACGTCATCGCCATTGACGGTTTCCGCGGCGGCACAGGCGCGGCGCCCACCCGGACAAGGGACAATGTCGGCATCCCCATCGAGCTGGCCCTGGCAGCCGTGGACCAGCGGCTGCGCGATGAAGGGATCCGCAACGACATTTCGCTCATCGCGGGCGGCAGCATCCGCAGTTCGGCTGATGTCGTTAAAGCCATCGCGCTGGGGGCTGACGCCTGTTCTATCGGCACCGCCGCCCTCCTGGCGCTTGGCTGTCACCTGTGCAGGACCTGCCAGAGCGGTCAATGCAACTGGGGCATAGCAACGCAGCGCCCTGAACTGGTCAGGCGTCTGGAGCCCGACGTCGGCAGCAAGCGCCTGATCCGCCTGATGACCGCCTGGAAGCATGAGATCATGGACATGATGGGCGGCATGGGCATCAATGCCATCGAAGCGCTGCGCGGCAACCGGCTGATGCTGCGCGGCGTGAACCTCAACGAAAAAGAACTGGAAGTCCTCGGCATCAGGCACGCGGGTGAATGACCTTTTCCGGCAGAAGGATTCAGGGGGGGGCGCCATATGATCGGCATCGATGCGCGGGGACAGGACTGCCGCGCTTTGAACCAGGCGATCCGCCGGGCGGGCGATGACTGTGAGATCTCCGGCTGCAGCGGGCAGCGTTTCCTCGGAGCCGGCCTGCGTGAAAAACATCTGCTGATCCGCGGCGTCCCGGGCAACGCCCTGGGCGCTTATCTGAACGGCGCAGAGATCACGGTAGAAGGCAATGCGCAGGACGCGGTGGGCGACACCATGAACGCCGGGATGATCACGGTCCACGGCAGCATCGGCGACGCGGCAGGCTACGCGATGCGGGGCGGCATGATCTTCATCAGGGGGAACGCCGGCTACCGCGCCGGCATCCATATGAAAGCCTACCAGGAGAAGCAGCCGGTCCTGGTGATCGGCGGCAGGGCGGGCAGCTTTCTGGGTGAGTATCAGGCGGGCGGCGTCATCATCGTGCTGGGGCTGAACCAGGACGGCAAAGAGATCGTCGGCGGCTTCCCGTGCGCGGGAATGTATGGCGGCAGACTGTACCTGCGCAGCGATTGCAGCAGGATCCGTTTTCCGGAACAGACTTCTGCCAGGCCTGCCGGGCCGGAGGATCTGGAGGGGATCCATCCATACATTTCCAGGTTCTGCGCCCTTTTCGGCGTTGATATGCCAAACGTGACGGACTCACCGTTTACCGTTGTGATCCCAAACAACAGGAATCCCTACAGGCAGACCTACGTTTCGGACCAATAACGGCACAAGATACCATGAAGACTTGGGCACTGCCATGATTGACGCGCAGTTTTCAGGAGGTCATTTCATCCGCCTTTGTATAAAGCCATGATCTGTACAAGCCGAGGCAGGGATTATGGATTGCCGGCGTAGAAAAGCAGATACTGCCGCAGAAGCTCCCGGTTCAGCGTATGGCCCCCGCCGTGTGTGTGAAACTCAACGCTCACGCCGCATGCCCGCAGCGATTCATCCAATGCCTTGATGCTTTGCGAAAAAGGGTCGCTTCCGCCCCCGGAATCCAGATAGATCCTTGTCTGCTCCAGACCGTGTGCGGACGCGAAACCCGCAAGGTCATCCGCGCCTGTTGCCGCTTGCGTCGGGTACAGCCAGTTCGTGAGCATGCCACCGGAGAAATTCGAGTATGGCAGCGCGGGGCTATATGCGCCGACCTTGCCGAACAGCTCAGGGTGGCGAAGTCCGATCTCCAGCGCCAACAACCCGCCCATGGAAAAACCGCCGATAAAACGATCTTCCGGTGCCTGCGCTGTCTGAAAGTGCGCGTCCGCGTACGGGATCAATTCCTCGCAGATGAAGCGGGCGGAGAGGCTCTCGCCTCGTACGCCGTCCTGCATATCCGCCTGGATTTCCTTAAATGAATCGTATCGCACCTGCGGAAACACCATGATCAGCGGCCGAATTTCGCCTCTTTTCATCAGCCCGTCCGCCTTGTCGCCGATCTTCACATCCATCAGCCACATGTTTTCTGTTGAACTGTAACCATGCAGCCCATACCACACAGGATAGGTCCCGCCGTTTCCATACACGGCGGGCAGATAAACCAATATAGGAACTTCCTGGTTAAGGTATTCGCTGTAGAGGCGAATTCGGATCACTTCGGATCGCGCAGGGGGTCCGCTCAGAGGATGATCGACCGCCTGAGGCATACCGGTTGCCGTTGCCCGCGCAAATTGAAGAAGCGCTGAACACAGCAGCCATACAAGAACGCCGCGGTAACGCCTGGCACGGCTCAAGGCACGCACCTCCTGCAACAGCCTGAACGGCCTGATGGTTCCTGTTTTCTGGCCGTGCAATGGAAACCCAGCAATGCAAGCAAGCCATTTTTTATTGGCGGAAGAAATCCTGCATTCCATCCCGGAAGCATTTATCCGATGAACCGGCGGATCTTCGTTGGGCTGGCCTGAGGATTCAAGTGCAGGATCTGAGTGCTGATCTGCTCAACTGCCTCATCGCGGCGGATCGCTGACGCTTTGTGAAAAACAGTCTCACCCCAGAACCGCTCGGTGGTGCAGAAAACGGTCGATGACCAGCCGTAGAGATCACCCTGTGCGGACATCTTCTGCTGGTTGCCGCTCATGGTGATGAAAAGTCCCATCTGCAGTTCAGTCAGGGCCCGGTCAAACGCGTTCTTTCCGCCTGCAGCGAAACCTGAGGCTTGTCTGAGACCATGAACGGGCAGCGGATCCCCGTCCTCGAGAATCTCATAGATCCGCTTCGCGTCATGACTGATGTGGCCAGCCAGATAATGCTCCCTCAAGCCGCGGTCTCCGCGCCGCGCAGCCAGAAACAGCGGATACCAGTCCCGGGTGATGTATCCGCTTTTTCCAAAGAAGACTTTGGCATAGGCGATATCATCACGCTCATCCAGCACGCGCATCCGCCATTCCCAGGGATCCGTCTCCGGATCCCCGGTATGCCATCGAACAGGCGTCTCATACGGCGGGTCCTGGTTCCAGTTCCAGGGGATCAGCGAAAAAATGCCTTCCGGATTCCCTCCGCCCATGGAAAACCCGCAGCCCAGCAACCCGTCAACAAAGTCCGCATAGTGATGGATCCGCATCATGATCACCTCGCTTTTTATCAGGCATGCCTCCAGTTCCGGCGCACATCGTCCCGTCGCCGATGGCAGCAGGTCATATCGCCTTCAGTCGTCGGGCGGTCTCTCCGCCCGCGCCCTCATCATTTATCGGATCTCATATATCTTCTGCAGCATTTCTGCCTGCAGCGCTTTCTGCTCCGCATTTTCGGCGGTCATGTGCCAGGCTGCCAGCCTGAACCCGTAGTTCATCAGCATCATGTCGCGGATGCAGGGATCCGTGATATCGCTTACATCGGCGTACTCTGAGAAACCCCTGTAATATGCCGGAACGCACCGGCGGTAATTCTCCGCCATCCGGCTGATATCAGGTTCGTCGGCAATCAGGCTGGCGATGTCCTCGCCCATATGGCCCCATCCGACGGTATCCCAGTCGATCAGCACGGTGGATCCTCCGGTGTTGAAGATGTTGGCCACCCAGAAATCTCTGTGGCACAGAACGACGGGCAGCTGTTCTATGCCCTGCCAGATGTCCTGGGCGTTTTCGTCCGCCTCAATCAGCATCCCTCGCAGGTGCGCGGGCAAGCCGGATCTTTCCGAACGGATATAGTCACGCAGCGCTTCCCAGGATCGTATGTGAAGACAGCTATTCTTCATAAACTTGGTGTCGCTGAGGTTTTTGAGCCTGCCGATAATGTCTGACTTCCCTGCATACAGGCGCCCCTGAAAACGGCCCAGGGCGTGCGCCGCCCGCTCCAGCATGTCAGGCGTCAGGGCGTGCCCGGTGTCGCCAACGATGTATTCCATCCATATCCGGGTCTGATCCTGACCATCATTCATTTCAGCATGAAGACATTTGGGCCAGCGCAGATCATCATCAAACAGGGCATCCAGTCCCGAGCGATACAGGTCGTACTCCCGCCGCCAGGAACCGGGGTCGCCGGGGCGTTCCCATTTCTGCTGCGTTTTCTGTACAAGACTGAACGGCATTTGCCTGCCTTCTGCGGCGTCAACCAGGCCCGTAATCAGCCGAACCTCCCCCACTGTGCCGCCTTTGAGGGGCTGGGCCCGGCAGCCGGTCACAGCGGGTTCCGCTCCGTACACAGCGCACAGAGCGGCCTTCAGTCCGCGCAGATCGTCTGCGCTCAACCCATCGGGCGGAGTGCTGGAATGCCGGGTCAATATCTGATGCTCCTATCCATATTCCATGCTGCGATCAGCTGATGATCCGCCTTTGTACCGCATAGGTTTGCAAGGGCCGTTCAACAGCATAGCGTCTCTTCCAAGGAATGTTCATATCCTATCACAGGTCTCAGGCGCGCTCAAGAACGCTGTTGCCCCTGTGCCGCATTTTGTCAGCAGCAGAAGGTCCAATATCATGATGGCGATGGGTTCTTGCTTGCTGGAAACGGACCGGAGCGTTCTTGATTGCCTCTGCTTCCATTGAGCAGGGTGACGGCAGCCGGGCTGTCAGGATCACCCGATGCACAAAGAGCATAACAAAAAAGCCGCTTGACGCGGCGTTTGACCGATCGATGCTTCAGGCCTGTGTTTTGTTGAGCGCTTTGGCCATGCGGGATTTCTTGCGGTTGGCGGTGTTCTTGTGGATAACGCCTTTTACCACAGCACGGTCCAGGGCGGAGGCTGCCGCGCTGAGCTTCTCAGGCGCTGCTGCCGGATCGTTGTTCATCGCGATGATATATTTCTTCACGGCGGTTTTCACCCCCGTTTTTACCATGCGGTTGCGCAGGTTTTTCTTTGCGTTAACCCTGACGCGCTTTTCCGAAGATCGGATGTTTGGCAACTTGGTTCACCTCCTGACCTGCCGATTTAGCATGAGATAATTTATCACAAAGCTTCGCGTTCCGCAAGCATTATTTTCATGGCTCCCATTTTTCTGCAAAGGCCTTTGGGGCGCTTTCCCCCGTTTGATTGCGCGGCTGTCCGAATGCGTGTATGATATATGATGGTGTTGTGTTGAGCACCGCCCACAGATGACACCGAGAGGAGCTGTTGAGCCGCTTGTCAGTCCCGCTGGAAGCCTTTGATACCTGTGTCGCGCTCTTTGGCCTGAACGACAGGAACATCCAACTGATAGAAGACGACCTGCAGGTAGCGGTCCACCTTCGCAACAACGCGCTGCACGTTTCAGGAGACATGGAGAACACCCGCATCGCCGAGCGCGTCATACTTGAGATGCTGCAGCAGTTGCACGCGGGCGAGCACCTTGACGAGGCGCGCGTCCGCTATCTGATCACCCTGGCCAGGCAGGACCGGCTGGAAAGGCTGGAGGAACTCACCGGGGATGCGGTCGCCTTCACCCACAGGGGACGGAAGATCGTCTGCAAGACGGAGGGCCAGCAGGCCTACGTCCAGGCCATGCGCAAAAGCCAGCTGACGCTGGCCGTCGGCCCCGCCGGGACCGGGAAGACCTATCTTGCGATCGCCATGGCGGCCGTCGCCTTCCGCAGCAAGGAGATCGAGCGCATCATCCTCACCCGCCCCGCCGTGGAAGCCGGGGAGAAACTGGGCTTCCTGCCGGGCGACATGACCCAGAAGGTCGACCCCTACCTCAGGCCGCTGTACGACGCCCTGTATGACATCATGGGGCCCGAGACCTATCAGCGAATGTCAGAGCGCGGCCAGATCGAGGTGGCCCCCCTGGCGTTCATGCGCGGCCGAACGCTCAATGACGCGTTCATCATCCTGGACGAGGCGCAGAACACCACGCCCGAGCAGATGAAGATGTTTCTCACCCGCATGGGCAGGAACGCGCGCAGCGTCGTGACCGGCGATCCATCCCAGATCGATCTGCCCAATGCGAGGCGTTCCGGCCTGCTCATCGCGCTGGACGTGCTGCAGGCCGTCGAGGGCGTGAGCATCGTCCGCCTGACGCGAAGCGACGTGGTCAGGAACGACCTTGTGCAGCGCATCGTCAGCGCCTATGAAGAACACGAAACACAGGCACGCTCAGATGCATGAAATCTCCTTTGGAAAACAGGAAATGACCCTGGGCAGGCTGCTTGGTGGCCTTTACAGATTCACCAGGTCCAAGGGCTTTGCCCAGGGGCTTGTGATCGCTGTCGGCTCGCTGCTGTGCCTGTTGGTTTTCATCCTGACCATCACGCCGAAGCGCTACAATCTTTCTGTCGGGATGGTCCCCAACCAGACGATCTCAGCGAACAAGGACGTCGTGGATGAGCTGAACACGCTGAAGAATCGGGAGACCGCGGCCGCGGCAGTGACCCCGGTCTATCATTTCCGCGAGGGAGTGACCGAGGAAGTCCTGTCCAATCTCGACGCTGTCTACGCCCAGATGCTCGCCGCCCGGCAGTACGCCCAGTCCCTCCCGGACTATGGGGAGAGCCGCGTCTATGCCAGGGAAGAATACGACGAAGCGCAGGCGTACATGCCCCTGGTCAGACTTCAGGATTTTCAGCTGACGACCCTGCTGAATGCCGGCACGGAGCAGTTTGAGGAATTGTTCGCGGCGCTCAGGCCCGCCATCCGCAACACCATGCAGGGCAACATCACCCAGGGCCAGGAATCGATCGCCATCACCGGCATCATGCAGGTGGTCGGCTTCAAGACCAGCGTCAGCCTGCTGCAGAACGTCGCTCTGCCCCTCCTGCGCGCGGTCGTGCGCCCCAACATGGTCGTCGATGAAGAGGCGACCCAGGCGACGCGTCAGTCCGCCTGGGATGCCGTTGAGCCGACCGTTTACAAGCAGGGACAGAACATCGTTGTCGCGGGCGAAGGCCGCATCATGGACAACCAGATCGCGATGCTCACAGAGCTTGGGCTGCTCAATGACAAGCGGATCGATTACGCGATGTACGGCGGTTCCTTTCTCCTGATCATCTCCATCCTGATCCTGACCTCGCTCTTCCTGCGTTTTTTCTGCGCGGCGCTGTTCGGCAACCTCAGACAGCTCCTGATCGTCTACCTGACGATGGTGCTCACGCTCGCCATGTGCCTGTTTGTCAAGCAGGTACGGCTGCTTTACCTGGCGCCTCTGGTGCTGCCCTATATGCTCCTGACTGTCACCGTCGGCATTCTGCCGGGGATCATCGCCGGCGTTTCCGCCTCGCTGATCGCGGCCCTGATGCTGACCAGCGCCGGCAGCGCCAACATGGACATGATCAACCTGATCCTGATGGCGGTGTTCTCCGGGGCTGTTTCCGCGCTGATCCTGCACCGGAAGTACCAGCGTTCCCTCATCCTCATCACCGGCGCGGTCTCCGGCCTGTCAAGCTTCATGATCATCACGGCCATCGGCCTTTTGACCAGCATGTCGCTGAGCGCAACGCTGGAGAAAGCGCTCTGGTCGATGCTGGGCGGTGCGGTCAACGCCCTGCTGTGCCTGTCGCTTCAGCCGGCCATTGAGTCCCTGTTCAATCTTCCCACCCCCATGCGCCTGCTGGACCTGACCAATCCGAACCATCCGCTGATGCGCAGGATGCTTCTGGAAGCGCCGGGAACCTTCCATCACAGCATGATCATCGCGAACCTTGCCGAGGCGGCCGCTGAGGCCATCGGGGCCAATCCCCTTCTCGCCAGGGCGGGGGCCTATTTCCATGACATCGGCAAGCTCAAGCGGCCGCAGTACTTCAAGGAGAACCAGATCGGCATCAGCAACCTGCATGACACGACCGACCCGCAGGTTTCTGCCGCCATCATCATCTCCCATGTTCGGGAAGGCCTCGCGCTGGCCAGGCAGCATCGCCTGCCGCAGGAGATCCAGCAGATCATCGCCGAACACCACGGCGACTCCCTGGTCGCCTATTTTTACAACAAGGCCCTGAAAGAATCAGACGGAAAACCCATCGATGAAAAGGCCTTCCGCTATGACGGCGTTCCGCCGCAGACGCCGGAGGGCGCCCTGATCATGCTTTGCGACACGGTGGAAGCCGCGATCCGCACGCTTTCCAACCCGACACGGAGCGAGATCGTCGCCTTCATTGACGAGCTGATCCGGAAAAAGGTGGAGTCCGGCATGCTCAACCAGTCCCCCCTCACCCTGAGGGACCTGAGCCTGGTCCGCGACAGCTGCGCGAGGGTCATCTACGGCGTGTTCCACGAGCGGATCGAGTATCCCTCCGATCCGACCAGACTACCCCCGGCTGAACGTCTCCTGGCGCATCTGCAGGGTTTCCGAAAGACCGCAAGGCCTTCAGCTCTTCCATCCTCGCAGGATCCTCTCATCAAGCCGCTCACCGCGGCGGAGGAGATCCGAAAGAGCGTGCCCGACTCCAACGGCTTGGGCGCGGCTGTGCTGAAAAATCCTTATGTGAACAAGGACGCAGAAGCGGGTCAGGACAAGCCATGACCGAGGTACTCCGCGATACGGACGCGCCTGTCGCCGACAGCGAGTTCGAAGCCTTATCCAGCGCCTGCTTTCTGGCCCAGGGGCTCAGCATCCCCCCGCTCATCACGCTGACGCTGACGGATGACGAGGGGATCAGAGAGTACAACCGGGAGTGGCGCGGGATCGATCAGCCCACGGACGTGCTGAGCTTCCCGCTGCTTTCCCTGAGCCCGGAAAACACCCTGCATGACGCCCATCCGGCGCTTCCCCAGGCCTGGGACAGCGCGAAGGGGGCTTATTTGCTTGGGGACGTGATCATTTCCGTCCCAAGGGCAGCCCATCAGGCGGAAACCTACGGGCACAGCGTCAGGAAGGAGATCCTGTATCTCTTTTCCCACGGCGTATTCCATCTGCTGGGGTATGATCATCATCGCAAGGAGGACAGACACAGAATGCGTGAGAAAGAGAAGCGCGCGGCGGAGCTCATGTCCCCGTCGGATACGGAGGATGAGATCCTTTTAAGCAGCGCGCGCCAGGCGCTGAACACCGCCTACGCGCCGTATTCGAAATTCCGTGTCGGCGCCGCCCTGCTGGGCGAAAGCGGCAGGGTGTACACCGGTGGCAATATTGAGAACGTCTCCTACGGCCTGACCAACTGCGCGGAACGGACGGCCCTGTTCAAGGCGGTCAGCGAAGGTGAGAAGCGCTTCACCGCCATCGCCGTCGCGGCCGAAACCACCGCGCCCTGGCCCTGCGGCGCGTGCCGGCAGGTCCTGTCGGAGTTCGCGCCGAAGATGAGTGTGCTGATCACCTGGGGGGACGGGCAGCGCGCCCGGAGCACCCTTGACCAGCTGCTGCCCAACAGTTTTCTTGAATTTCAGGAGGAAAGCAAGTGACCAATCAGGACCGTTCCCCTTTTCGCTCCGGCTTTGTCAGCATCGTCGGACGCCCCAACGTCGGCAAGTCGACCCTGCTCAACGCGCTGATCGGCGAAAAGGTGGCCATCACCTCCCCCAAGCCGCAGACCACCCGCAACCAGATCATCGGCATCCGCAGCGCTCCTGATTCCCAGATCGTGTTTGTCGATACCCCGGGCATCCACAAGCCGCGCACCAAACTGGGCGAGTACATGGACAGGACCGTTCAGGAAGCCCTGAAAGCCATCGACGCGCTGGTGGTCATCGCAGACGCCTCCAGGAACGACCCGCGGGAGAGGGAGACCATCCGTGACCTGGCGAAGGGGAGCGTCCCTTCTTTCCTCGTCCTCAACAAGATCGACCTGATCCACCCCCAGCAGCTGCTGCCCCTGATCGCGGAGCACTCCGCGGACGGATTCCGTGAGATCCTCCCCCTCTCCGCCAGGACCGGGGAAGGCGTCCCGCTGCTGCTCAGTCAGCTGCTGGCAGTGATGCCGGAAGGCCCGCGGTACTATCCCGAAGGGCAATGGACCTCCCAGACCGAGCGGCAGATCGTCGCCGAGCTGATCCGGGAGCAGGCCCTGTACTGCCTGGATGAGGAGATCCCCCACGGCATCGGCGTTGAGATCCTGTCCATGAAGGAGATCAGCGACACCCTGACAGAGATCTTTGCTGACCTTTATTGTGAGCGCGCGTCGCACAAGGGCATGATCATCGGCAAAAGCGGCTCCATGCTGCAGAAGATCGGTTCGAAGGCCCGTGCCCAGATCGAGGAACTGCTCAATACCCACGTCAACCTGAAGCTCTGGGTCAAGGTGCGGCCCGACTGGCGCAATTCCGCAAGCGACCTGAAGACCCTCGGCTACTCGGAGCAGAACTCATGAAGAGAAGGCTGCTCTCCGCTTTTCTTTCACTGCTTCTCGCCGTCCCGCTCCTCATCGCTTCGATGAATGCGGAAGCGCCCCGGGAACAGATCCTCAGCAAATATTCCTACATGTTCTTCGGCACCTTTGACACGGCGATCACCCTCACCGGCTTTGCTGAAAACCGGAAAGCCTTCGATGAGGCGGCGGCGCTCGCGGAAAAGCTGTTCAATGAGTACCACAGGCAGTTCAACCAGTACTACCCCTATGAGGGCCTGAACAACGTCTATTCCCTGAACCGCAGCGCTTCAAAAGCCCCTGTCAAGGTCCCGGCGGAGCTGTTCAACCTGCTTCTATGGTGCAAGCAGGTCCAGCCGCTCACCCGCGGCCGGGTGAATATCGCGCTGGGCGCCGTGCTGTCTCTGTGGCATGAGGAGCGGGAAAACGCAGAAAATGATCCTGAGAGCGCGAAGCTGCCGGACATGGATGCGCTGCGCGAGGCCGCGAAGCACACGGACATGGACGGCGTCATCCTTGACGAGACGGAACAGACCGTGTTCTTTCAGGACGCGAAGCTGAGCCTGGACCTGGGCGCGGTGGCGAAGGGCTACGCGGCGGAGCTGGTCGCCCAGGCGCTTCTGAAGGGCGGTATGCCCCATTTCATCCTCAGCGCCGGCGGCAACGTCCGCGCCGGGCTGCCTCCTCAGGACGGCAGGGACAACTGGGGCATCGCCGTCCAGGACCCGTTTGCCGAGTTCTCCCTGAGCGCCGATTCCGGCGTGCTGGACGTCCTCTTCCTTCACGACCTGTCCGTGGTCACCAGCGGGGATTACCAGCGCTTCTACACCGTGGACGGCAAGCGGTATCACCACCTGATCTCGCCGGATACCCTGATGCCGGCGGACCTGATGCGCTCCGTCACCATCATCACGGAAGATTCAGGCTTCGCCGACCTGCTGTCCACCGCCGTGTTCCTGATGCCGTATGAGGAAGGGCTGGAATACGTTCAGTCCCTGCGGGGCGTTGAGGCGCTGTGGGTGCTCAACGACGGCAGCGTCCAGATGACGGAAGGCGCAAGAAAAATGGCCCTCTCCTCAGGGGCCGCCGCACAGCAGTAACCTGTTTCCCTATTCTTTCACGACGATCAGCGGAACCCGCATTTCACGCCCTGTCAGTCCGGCATGCATCCCGATCAGGGGCTGCCGGTCCCTTTTTTGATACAGCGCCAGGCTGCCGACCGCAAGGGCGACGTAGTCCCCCAGCAGATCCCTGAGCCCTGCCCTCATCCGTCCGCCGCCGAACAGGCCTTTTTCAAGCGCCTCGTCGCTTGTGATGAGCAGGAACGACCCTGCGAAGGCAGCGTTGAAAGACTCCGGAAAGGCACTCATATAGTCCGCTTTTACGTACAGCGCCGCCGCGCGCGGCTCCATGACCGGCGGCCGGATGAGCATCTTCATGACGTCAGGGTGCTCTTCGATGACTGCCGGCTGCGTGTCCGCCAGGCCGTGGTCCGCCGTCACCAGAAGCAGCGTGTCCTCAGGAAGCCTCGCTGACAGCTCCCCGACCTGCTCATCCAGCCGGCGCAGGACAGCCATGGTGTCCCGGCTGTGGATCCCGCTGACATGCATCGTGGTGTCCGGCTCGCCGTAATAGGCATACACGTAATGCCGCCCCGCCCTCCGGCAGGTTTCCTCGACCCGGTCCATCAGACGCGGCATGTCCGGCGCGAAGATGCGATCATGCGCGGAGACGGCTGTCCCCTCGGCCTGCCCCTTTTCGGTGATGAGGTCCGTGATGTCCCTGACCGGGAGGAAGGTCGATGCCGCGTGGAAATCCGCCGCCAACGCCCCTGTGAACTGCTCCCGGTTGCTGAAGATGTCAACGCTCTTGCCGATCTGCCGGAAGTACAGCGTCCAGCCGAGCCATCCGTGTTCCTTTGGGGTCATCCCGGTCCTCAGGCTGGTGGTCGCGGCCGTGGTGGTTGACGGGAAAACGGCGGACAGTTCCCCGATCCGCCGCTTCTTCAGAAAACTGTTTTCGCTGAACGCTTCTTCCAGCGTCACCGCCCCAAGCCCGTCGAGGAGCAGCAGCACGACGCTGCGGTATCCCCTGTTCAAATACCCGTCCAGGACAGGTAGGGTCGCGTGGCCGGATCCGATCCCGAAATGCGCGAGGATGGAGGCCGCCAGGTTCACCCCGCAGTGATTGTAGTCCGGCCAGACAGCCTCAGCGCAGGCGTTCAAACAGCTCCCCCGCAAGCGCGACCTGCTCGCTGACCAGCCTGAGGATCTCTTCCCCGGGCACGGTCTTCCCGTTCAGACCGGTCTCGGCCGTCCGCCATCCGGAAGAAATCACGTTGCCAACGGCGGTGTTCAGGCAATCCCCTTCCTGCCTGAGCCGAAGGCCCCGGCGGAGCAGATCCGCCGTCGCGTACAGCACCGCGAACAGGCCGATGCCGCCTCCCTCCTTGAGGGACGGCACGGCGAAGAGCGTCTTCCTTTCAGACAGAAAGGCGGTATAAGCCAGCGCTTCCGAGCCGTCAAGATAGCAGGCAATGCTGTTCAGGACCCTTTCCGCCTGGGGAGAGCAGAGAAACACCGTTTGCTCTTCCCCTTCGCTGAGGATCAGGCTGACCGCCTCTTCCAGCGTCACTGCCTGAGGCATCTGCAGGGCAGAGAACATTGCGGCCTTTGACGCGGCGTTTTTCCAGGCGGAAGCCGCGTCCTCCGGCGGGATGACCGCAAGCCGGCCGCCGATCTCCTTCGCTTCGATACAGGCGGCCGCGGCCGCGCGGGTCAGGTGGGCTTCAGAGGATGTCAGCGGCCGGATGAGAGACGCCCGACGGGGCCTGCCGCTTTTAAGGCGGCTCAGCGCGCTCAGGTCCCCCGGGTGGTCAAATTGGTTATCCGCGGCATAACATCCCATCTCCAGCGCCATGCGTTCAAGCGCTTCCCTGCCGCCCAGCGCGATGACAGCGTCGCAATCACGTGCTTCATCCGCCACGTTTTTCATGCCGTCCCCGCCAAAGACCGCTTCCTTCATGGCCAGGCTCTGGCCGAAGGCGACGGCGACAGCCGTCAGCGTCTGCTGGGAGATCCTCAGATCCTCCCGGAAACGTTCCTTCTCCGCCAGCATCAGGATTTTCGCGCGCATGGCCTACTCCCAGTCCACCGGATACTCCCCGACGGCATATTCAAGGTTTTTCCCGTTGTTTTTCAGCAAGTTGATCACGTTGTCGATCAGGCGCTGATCCGTGAAGGGCGTCGGCGCAAAATCATTGTAGTCCGTCTTGGACGAGATCCGGCTGGGAATGATCCGGAAGGAATCGGTCTGGGTGCCGCTTTGCGTGATGTTGAAACGGATCTGGAACAGGAAGGTGCTCATGTCACTGGGTTTGTTGTTGCCGGAGAAGCTGAAATTGCCCAGGGAATAGACGATGTACTTCCCCTTGTACTCCTCGATGGGGTTGATGCGGTGGCTGTGGTGGCCGAGGACCAGGTCAGCCCCCGCGTCGATGGTCAGCCTGCCCAGACGGACCTGGTTCGCGTTGGGCTTGTAGTCCAGCTCATCTCCCCAGTGAAAGCTGACGATGACGATGTCATGCTCGGCCTTCGCCTTTGCCACCTCATTGGGGACCCTGACCAGCAGCTCGTCCACCATTTCCCTGTACTGCTGATAGGACAGCATGGCGATCGAAACGCCGTGCACCTGATAGACCCCCATGTGGTCCGCGTCGCTCCAGACGATGCCCGCTTCTTCCAGAACAGCCTTCGTCTCATTCAGTCCGGTCTCGCCGTGGTCCATGACGTGGTTGTTCTGCAGGGCGACGGCCTCGATGCCGCCTTCCCTGAGGATGCTTACATACTCCGGCGGCGCTGAGAACACGAACTCGTTTCTCGTCTTGTAGACGGGGGCGGTGGTCAGCGTGCCCTCGAAGTTGACAATGGTCATGTCGTCACCCTCCAGGATCTCCCTGACGTTGCGGGTCAGGAAGTTCAGGTCGCCCCCCTGTTTCTTCAGTTCCTTTTCAAACAGGGAATCCCCGCGTTTGCGGACGTCCCCGCCGATGGTCATGTCGCCCCCGGCGGTGATGGTGATCTGGATGGTCCCGTCGCCCAGGAGGTTTTGGGGCGGGATGGTGGGCTGAGGCGTCGTTTCAGGCGGAGGGGTGAGGTCGGGCGCCGGGCTGATCAGCAAGGGATCCGGTTCCAGGCTGACGAGGGACACTTCCTCATCGGCAAGGGCAGGCGCAAGCATCATCGATATGGCAAAAACGGCAAGAATCAGCGCTGCGCTGAGCTTTTTCATCATCGGTCTCCTATATCCTTAAGAAAATCTGACATACGGGAGAAAGCCTCCAGCAGTTTTTCCGTCGCCGTCGCGTAGCAGCACCTGATATGCCCCTCCCCGCTTGGCCCGAACGCGCTGCCCGGCACGGTGACGACGTGTTTCTCCCTCAGCAGCCTGTCGCAGAACTCCGTGCTGGAAAGGCCGGTCTTCCGGATGGAGGGAAACATGTAGAAGGCCCCCCTCGGCTCAAAGCAGTCAAGCCCCATATCGATAAGCGAATTATAAAGGAATTTGCGTTTG
>CAZVSG010000009.1:29133-35485 GCA_964629345.1 uncultured Christensenella sp.
AAGAAAAGCCTGATGTGTCAGCCTTCTCCTGCGGTCATAGCTGTCCCGCATCCGCCTGATCTCCTCATACCCGTTCCCGCGGCCCTGTTTGAGCGCGTTGTAGGATGCGACCTGGCTCTGCCGGCTGGCGCACATGATGGTGTACTGATGGATGCGGGACACCGCGGCGACGATGGGTTCAGGCGCGCACAGGTACCCCAGGCGAAACCCGGTCATCGCGAAAGCCTTGGAAAACCCGCTGATGACCATGGAGCGCTCCCGCATCCCCGGCAGGGACGCGATGGATTCCTGGGTGAAGCCGTCATAGGAAAGCTCACTGTAGATCTCATCGCAGATGACGAACAGGTCATGCCTCTTGATGACCTCCGCAACTTTCCTGAGCTTCTCCAGGGGCATCACGCCGCCCGTGGGGTTGTTCGGATAGGACAGGACGACGGCGCGGGTATTCGGAGTGATCCGCTGTTCAAGCTCCTCCGCCCGCAGCTCAAATCCGTCTTCCGCATAGGTCGGCACAAAGACCGGCTTCCCCCCCGCGAACAGCGTGCAGGCCTGATAGCTGATGTAGCACGGCTCCGGGATGAGCACCTCGTCCCCGGGCCTGACCAGGGCGCGCATCGCGATGTCAACGGCTTCGCTGGCTCCGACGGTGACAAGGATCTCGCTGGCCGGCGAATAGTCAAGGCGGTAGCGCGTTTTCAGATAGGCGGAGATCTCCTCCCGCAGCGGAAGGATGCCCGCGTTGGTGGTATAGGAGGTCTCTCCGTCCAGGAGGCTGTCGATGGCCGAGTTGCGCACCGGGAAAGGGGTGATAAAGTCCGGCTCGCCCACGCCAAGGGAGATCGCGTCCTTCATCGTGGCCGCAACGTCAAAAAAACGCCGGATCGCGCTGGGCGGGACCGCGCTGATGGCAGGGTTGACGAAGCGCTCGCTCACGGGGATACCGTCAGCCTTCTGTCCTGCTCCGGCGTGTCAAAGATGACGCCGTCCTGCTTGTACCGCTTGAGCACGAAGCTGGTGGAGGTGGCGGTGACCGTTTCCAGGGGGCTGAGCCGTTCGGACACGAACTGCGCCAGTTCCTTCAGGGTGGGCGCGGCGACCTGGATGAGCAGGTCATACGCTCCGCTCATCAGGTAGAGGCTGCGCACCTCCTCAAAGCTGTTGATGCGCTTTGCCACCGCGTCAAAGCCAAAGTCACGCTGCGGGGTGACCTTGACCTCGATCATGGCCTCCACCACGTTTCGCTCCGCCTTGTCCCAGTTGATCACCGGCCGGTAGCACAGGATGACGCGCTGTTTTTCCAGCGAGTCGATGATCTCCGCGATCTCCCTGATCTCCATGCCCATCATGACCGCCATCTTCTCCAGCGGGATCCGGCAATCCTCACTGAGCATATCCAGGACTTGTTTTTCTTTTCCGTTCATCTTGACCCCTTAAAAGATCCCGCTGATCACGCCGGCGTGCACCCGCGGCAGGCCGGGCATGGCGATGATGTCCCCGGCAAAGGCGACGATGAAGCCCGCGCCCCCGGACAGCCGAACGTCGCGGATGGTCAGTTCAAATCCTTCCGGCGCGCCCAGCACCTTGGGGTCGTCGGTGAAGGAATACTGGGTCTTGGCGATGCACACGGGGGCCGCGGCATAGCCGTCCGAGCTCAGCTGGTCCAGCATGGTCTTCGCCTTTGCGGTAAAGGCGACGCTGCCGGCGTGGTAGACGCGTTTGGCGATGGTCACGATTTTCTCCTTCAGGGGCATCTCATCCGGGTAGGTGAAGCGCATGGCGGATGCCCCGGCCTTGTCCACGATGGCTGCCACCGTGGCCGCCAGCTCTCTTGTGCCTTCCCCGCCGGCGGCCCAGCCGTCGCAGAAGCTGCAGGGGACTCCCTCCCCGTCCATCATCCCCTGCAGCGCCGCGATCTCCGCCTCACTGTCTGAGACGAAGTGGTTGATGGCGACGACGGCGGGCAGGTTCCAGACGCCGCGGACGTTGCGTACGTGCTGCAGGAGATTTCCGGCGCCTTTCCTCAGCGCTTCAACATTCTCCCTGTTCAGGTCCGCTTTCTGCACGCCGCCGTGATGTTTCAGCGCCCTGATGGTCGCGACGATGACCACGCAGTCCGGGCGAAGGCCGCTGGCGCGGCATTTGATGTCAATGAACTTTTCCGCCCCCAGGTCCGCCCCGAATCCGGCTTCGGTCACCACGTAGTCCGAAAGCGACAGCGCCAGCTTGGTCGCGGTGATGGAGTTGCAGCCGTGCGCGATATTGGCGAAGGGTCCGCCGTGGATCAGGCAGGGGGTGTGGTCGATGGTCTGCACCAGGTTGGGCATCATGGCGTCGCGCAGGAGGGCCGCCATCGCGCCCTGCGCGCCGATCTGGGCGCAGGTGACGTTCTTCCCGTCATAGCTCCTGGCGACGACGATGCCGCCCAGGCGCCGCTTCAGGTCCTTCAGGCTCCCGGCCATGCAGAACACCGCCATGACCTCGCTGGCCGCTGTGATGTCGAATCCGTCCTCCCGCGGGACGCCGTTCTTGTCCCCGCCCAGGCCGCTGACGATGCTGCGCAGCTGGCGGTCGTTCATGTCCATGCATCTGCGCACGCGCACCTGGCGCGGGTCGATGTTCAGCCCGTTCCCCTGCTGGATATGGTTGTCCACCATGGCGCAGAGCAGGTTGTTCGCGGTGGTGATGGCGTGGAAGTCCCCGGTGAAGTGGAGGTTGATGCTTTCCATCGGCAGGACCTGGGCGTGTCCCCCGCCTGTCGCGCCGCCTTTCATACCAAAAACAGGCCCCAGGGATGGCTCCCGTAGGGTGAGCATCGATTTCTTTCCGATCGCCCGCAGCCCGTCGGCCAGGCTGATGGAGACGGTCGTTTTCCCCTCGCCCGCCGTCGTCGGCGTGATCGCGGTCACAAGGATCAGCCTGCCTTTCTGAGGCAGATCAAGCAGTTTGACCGGGTCCACCTTGGCGATGCCGCGGCCGTACTGGATCAGGGCATCTTCCGGGATGCCGGCCTTCTGCGCGATTTGGCTGATGGGAAGCATCTCCGCTGCCTGCGCGATCTGGATATCGTTCATGTCCGCCTCCTGTGGATCATTGTTTCACCGGGCCCTTATCCCGGCTGCCGTTCCCTCATTGTCCGGCCGGTCCTCCGGATGGGTGCGTCCGTCACCCGGCCGCATCAGGTTCCGCCGGCCTCGATGTCCCGCCGAAGGGATACCGCGGACAGACAGGTCATCTTGCTTTCAAGCAGGTGCTTGCGCATCAGCTCGCTGAAGTTCTCCTCGTCCCGCTGTTCCAGCAGTTTCAGCAGGAGGTGGTGCTCCCTGTGTGCATCGGAACGGCGGACGATGCTGGCGATGGTGAGCTGTGAAAAACGGGTCAGGTATTCCTGCTGGCTCTCGATCACGCGAAGGATCCGCTTCTTGTCGGAGATCTGCTCGATCTTCCTGTGGAACTGACGGTTGAGGACAGCCAGTTCCGCGACGTTCTCGGCTTCCTGGCTGACATCCATCCTTTTCAGGATGCCTTCCAGTTCCGCGATATCCTCTTCTGTCACATTCCTGATGATCGAGGGGACAATGAGCATCATCAGCGCATTCCTGATGGTAAAGGTCTCCTCGATGTCCTCGATCGTGAAGGCGCGGACGATCACCCCGCGGCGCTCCTCATAGGCGACCAGCCCGTCCAGCTCCAGCTTCCGGAAAGCCTCCCTCAAAGGGGTCCTTGAGATGTGAAGGCTTTCCGCGTACACTGTCTCAATCAGCCTGGATCCAGCCGGAATCTCGCCCATGATGATGGCCTGTTTGAGCGTTTCATAGGTCGTTTCCCTGATGGGCTTGTTCAGTTCGACTTTATCCAACTGCTTCTTATCCAAACGCTATCCCCCCTTTGCTTCGTATCATAGTAGCGTTTGACCGCAAACCTGTCAAGAACGCAAGGCAAAGGCTTGATTTTCCGGAGAACCGGAACGTCTCCGGCAGCGCGGTGAAGCTTGGCGGGCGGTCAGTTCTCCCGGAGCATCACGGCGACCTTCAGCTGACGGCCCTGCACCTGATAGATCCCAAGCAGAGATCCCTGCAGATATAAACAGACTTTGGTCTGTTCTATCCCCGCCGAACCGGGTGCAACCTCCTCAATCGGCAGCGCAACGCCGTTGATGGCCGGGCGGGCCAGTCTGTCAGGCACGTCGCGGCGGGGCAGAAAGGAGAGCGCCTCTGCCACCCCGGTGAACCAGCGCCTGGGAAGCGGCATTCCCTGCCCGGCCCATTCCTTCATTTCCTCCGGCGTGACAGCATCCTGAAGGCTGAAGGGGCCGTTCCGTTCCCTGAGCAGAAAGCGAAGGTGGGCCGGGCAGTCCAGGGCTTTGCCGATGTCGTGGCAGAGCGTTCGGACATAAGTCCCCTTTCCGCACAGGACGCGCATCAGAAAACCGCGCCGTTCCGTCCCATGCAGCAGCGTGATGCCTTTAATCTCAGCCCGCCTCTCCCGGAGTTCCGCCGTCAGCCCCCTCCGGGCCAGCCTGTACGCGGCTTCCCCGCCGGTTTTCAGCGCGGAATACTGCGGGGGCGTCTGCCAGATCTCCCCGGTGAAAAGATCAAGGACGTCCTCCAGTGTTTTCAGGTCAGGAACCTTTGAACCGACGGCGATCACTTTCCCCTGCGCGTCCTGGGTGTCCGTCGCGGCGCCGAAGGCGATCTCCGCCAGGTACTGCTTGTCACCCGGCATGATATAGTCGCAGATCCGCGTCGCCTTGCCGGATAGAATGGGCAGCACGCCGGCCGCCTCAGGATCCAGCGTACCCGCGTGGCCCGTTTTGGCCCCTGTCAGCCTCCTGATGAAAGCAACCGCCTGGGCGGATGTCATCCCAGGCGGTTTATAGAAGTTGATCACACCGTTCATTTGTTCAGTTCCCGCTCCATGCGAGCGCGCATCACATCCGCCGCCTGGTCCAGGGGTGCCTTGACGGTGCAGCCCGCCGCGAGGAGATGGCCGCCGCCGCCGAACTCAAGCGCGATGCCGGATACGTCATGCGGCCTGACCGCGCGCAGGTTGAACCGCGTCCCGTCGCTTTCCTCCGTGGCCAGGAAGCACATTTCAACGCCCAGGATGTTCAGCCCGTGGTTCACGATCCCTTCGCCGTTTTCCCTTGAAGCGCCGGCCCCGTCAAAATCCGCCGCCCTCAGCCTCATTTCGCTCAGCCTGCCGCCGCAGTGAAAGGTCAGCGAATTGAGCGCGCGGGCCAGCAGCTGGATAAAGGCCGGGTGTTTGCACAGGTGAAGCACGCGTGACGCCGCGGCGATGTCCAGCCCGGCCTTCATCAGTCCGGCCATCTGCATGAAGAACTCCTCATCCATCTGCCCGAAGCTGAAGTTGCCGGTGTCCGTTGACACAGCGGCATACAGGTACAGCGCGCTCGTCCGGGTGATCCTTTCGTTCAGTGCATCAAACAGGCGGAAGACGAGGTTGCCGGTGGCCGCGACATGGCTGTCCACGTAATTCTGCTGCCCGAAGAAGGTGTTGGATGCGTGGTGGTCGATGACCAGGGTGTTCCGGCAGGCGCTGAAAGGGCCGCCGGCCAGGCCGATCCTCATCAGATCGGAGGCGTCAAGGGAGCAGGCGAGGTCAAAGGTTTCCTCTTCCGCCGCCTCAGGCGTCCTGATCTCTTCCCAGCCCTGGAGGATCTTCAGGTTTTCAGGTACCGGGCTCTCGCAGACCATCATCGTGTCCTTGCCCATCCCGGTGAGCAGCGCGTTCGCGGCCAGTAGGGATCCAATGGCATCCCCGTCCGGCTGGACGTGGGTACATAAAAGGACGCGCCGCGCTCCTTTGAGCGCATCCGCCGCCGTCTTCAGGTCGATGCTGCCCATCTCTGTCATGGCTGCTCATCTCCAAGCACCTTTTTCAGGACACCGGCGATGTGCAGCCCATAGGCGATGTTCCGGTCAGCGACGAACTGGAGTTCGGGGACATACCTGACGGAAAGCACGCTGCCCAGCGAATGCCTCAGCATCCCGGCCGCGCCGCTTAAAACCTTGACCGTCGCGTCCAGCTTGTCCTCTTCCAGCGCGCTGATGAAGACCTTCGCATGGCGAAGGTCCTTTGTCGGTTCCACGCGGGTGATGCTGAGGGTCCCGGCGATCCGGGGGTCCCTCAGCTCCTCGCGGATGATCCGGTCCAGCGCTTTCCTGATCTCCTCCGCAGCCCGGTTCTGGCGATATTGTGCCACGAAACCCCTACCTCTCGATCTCTTCCATCATGAAGCACTCGATGACGTCTTTCTCCTTGACGTCGTTGAAGTTTTCAAGCCCGATGCCGCATTCGAAGCCCGAGGCGACCTCGCGCACGTCCTCCTTGA
>CAZVSG010000010.1:0-35364 GCA_964629345.1 uncultured Christensenella sp.
GTGCCGATGTTCACATGCGGCTTGGTGCGCTCAAACTTCTGTTTTGCCATTGAATTGCCTCCTTGGTTGCTGTGTTTGTATTTTTCCTGTGACTGGTTAACGGCTGACAACCTTGTCAGCAATGAACCTGGGTACTTCTTCGTAGCGGTTAAAAGACATGGTGAACATGCCGCGCCCCTGCGTCCGGCTTCTGAGGTCTGTCGCATAACCGAACATTTCGCTCAACGGGGCATATGCATGGATCACCTGGTCCCCCAGGCGCGCTTCATAGGATTCGATCCGCCCGCGCCTTGAATTCAGGTCGCCGATGACGTCTCCCATGTACTGGTCCGGCACGATGACCTCAACTTTCATCATCGGCTCCAGCAGAACGGATTCAGCCTTGCGCATCGCGTCCTTGAACGCGAGAGAACCCGCAATCTTGAACGCCATCTCAGATGAGTCCACATCATGGTAGGAGCCGTCGGTCACAGCGGCTTTGAAGTTCACGACTTCATAGCCCCCCAGAATGCCGGACTGTGACGCTTCCCTTATGCCCGCATCGATCGGGGCGATATACTCCCTGGGGATCACGCCGCCGACGATCCGGTTTTCAAAGCTGTACCCTTCACCCGGGTCAGTGGGCGTAAGCTGAATGACGCAATGGCCGTACTGCCCGTGCCCGCCCGTCTGTTTGATGTGCCTTCCTTCGCCGGTCGCTGCCCGGCGGATGGTCTCCTTGTATGCGACCTGCGGTTTTCCGATCGTTGCTTCCACACGAAACTCGCGCATCATGCGATCCACGATGATCTCCAGATGCAGCTCACCCATGCCCGCGATGATCGTCTGGCCTGTCTCCAGGTCGGTATAGTTCCGGAACGTGGGATCCTCTTCGGACAGCCTTGTCAGCGCATAGCTCAGCTTTTCCTGACCGGCCTTTGTTTTGGGCTCAATGGCCACCTTGATGACCGGCTCGGGGAAATCAAGCATTTCCAGGATGATCGGCGCCTTTTCATCACACAGCGTATCTCCCGTCGTGGTGTCCTTCAGACCCACGGCGGCCGCGATGTCGCCGGTAAAGACGCCGTCGATATCCTCACGATGGTTGGAGTGCATGCGCAGGATACGGCTGAAACGTTCCCGTTTGCCTTTGGTTGAATTGTAGGTGTAGGAGTTGGAGGCGATCTGTCCGGAGTAAACGCGGAAGAAAGCCAGCTTCCCGACGAAGGGGTCGGCTGCGATCTTGAACGCGAGCGCGGAAAACGGCTCCTCATCGCTTGGATGGCGCTGGATGCTCTGCCCGTTCTTACGCGGATCGGTGCCGTTGATCGCGGGAATGTCAAGCGGGGATGGCATGAAATCGCAGATGGCGTCGAGCAGGGGCTGAACCCCCTTGTTGCGGTAGGATGTCCCGCACAGGACCGGCGTCATCGCAGACGCGATGGTTGCCTTGCGGATGGCCGCGATCAGGTCTTCCCTGGTGATCTCCCCGCCGCTGAAGAATTTCTCCATCAGCTGCTCATCCGTGCCGACGACGGTGTCGATCAGCTTCTCCCGGTACTCGTCCGCCATGCCGCGCAGGTTCTGGGGGATCTCCTCTTCCCTGATATCCTTCCCCTCATCGTCATAATAGACTTCCGCCTTCATGCGGATGAGGTCGATGATCCCGGTAAACGTGTTCTCGCTGCCGATCGGCAACTGGATGGGGACGGCGTTCGCGTTCAGGCGGTCATTGAGCATGCCGACGACGCGGACAAAATCCGCGCCCACGATGTCCATTTTGTTGACATAGGCGATCCTTGGAACGCCATACTTGTTCGCCTGACGCCAAACCGTCTCGCTCTGGGGTTCGACCCCTCCCTTTGCGCAGAAGACCGCGACCGCGCCGTCCAGGACGCGGAGGGAACGTTCCACCTCGACGGTAAAGTCGACGTGGCCCGGCGTGTCGATGATGTTGATGCGGTGATCGCGCCAGATGGCCGTAGTGGCAGCTGACGTGATGGTGATCCCCCGCTCCTTCTCCTGTTCCATCCAGTCCATTGTCGCAGCGCCCTCATGGACTTCCCCCATGCGGTGAACACGGCCGGTATAGAACAGAATGCGTTCGGTCGTCGTCGTCTTACCGGCGTCGATATGCGCCATGATGCCGATGTTCCGAACGTGGTCCAGGGGGTGGTTTCTGAGCATGAAAATGTTTACTCCTTCGTGTGAAAAACCGGATGCAGCTTACCAGCGGTAATGTGCAAACGCCTTGTTCGCTTCGGCCATGCGGTGCATTTCTTCCTTGCGCTTGACCGCGTTGCCGCCATTGTTGGCGGCTTCCATCAGTTCTGCCGCCAGGCGTTCAGCCATGGTCCGCTCACCGCGCTTCCGGCTGAACTCAACCAGCCAGCGCAATGCGAGGGTCTGACGCCGCTCCGGGCGGATCTCGATGGGGACCTGGTAGGTAGCGCCGCCGACACGGCGTGCTTTGACTTCCAGCTGCGGGATGATGTTGTTGAGCGCTTCCTGGAAGACGTCGCCAGGCTCCTTGCCGGTCTTCTCCTTGATCATGCTGAAAGCGGTATAGCAGACGTTCTGCGCGACCCCGCGCTTGCCGTCCAGCATGATCTGGTTGATCAGCTTGGTGACTGTCACCGTTCCGTAAATCGGATCCGGAAGCACCTCACGCTTGGGGATAAATCCGCGACGAGGCATAATTCCCTCCTGTTGATTGTTGCTTATGTACGCCGGATAACATCGGCACAGCGCCTGATGCACCCCGGCATGTGGATCAGGCGCGCCTGCTCAGCCGTTTCCCGCCCGTTGGTCTTTTCGGGCCTGGACTGATGCACGGCGCAGATGATCCGGTGCTGAGATGCTTACTTCTTCGGGCGTTTGGCGCCGTAGAGCGAGCGGCCCTGGTTGCGCTTGGCCACACCGGCGGTATCCAGCGTCCCGCGGATGATGTGATACCTGACGCCGGGAAGGTCGCGGACGCGGCCGCCCCGGATCAGCACCACGCTGTGCTCCTGCAGGTTATGGCCGATGCCGGGAATGTAGCAAGTGCCTTCTGTCTGGGTGGTCAGGCGGATCCTTGCGATCTTGCGCAGAGCGGAATTGGGCTTCTTGGGCGTTGTCGTCTTCACGGACAGGCAAACGCCGCGCTTCTGCGGGCATCCCTGCAGAATGGGTGCGTCGGACTTCTCAATGACCTTTTTGCGTCCTTTACGGATCAATTGATTGATCGTAGGCAATGGGGCACCTCCTGATAATTGATCGGAGCCTGACGGGCAGGTCTCCTCCTATAACACTCCCTCAACCCCAGGGAATATATAGTCTTTCTTCACGTCACGTCCTTCAGTTCAGCGGCGGCGGCTGCCTTTGCTTGGATCCGGCAGGCTTTGCCAAGCGCTTCCATGCTTGAAACCGTTTCAACGGGGATCCCCCGAAGAACGGCTTCGGCCCTTACCTGCTCAGTCATTTCCTGCTGAGCATCCCGGGTGACGTAGACCAGTTTTACCCTGCCTGAGCGGATGGCTTTCAGCGTCTGTTTCAAGCCAACCACGCGGCGGCGCGGATCGGCAAGTTCCATGCACATCTCTTCCTCCACAGGCAATCGGTCGCCATAAATGAGGCAACTTTGTAATAATACAGCCTGAACATCAGTTTTGTCAATGGATACGGCAAGGAACTTCACTTCATCCTCAGCCGGATGCCCGGAACAGACCGGGTGCATTCCATTGTACCCGCCCGCATGGTATGATAGCCATATCAAGGAGGATGCTTATGGATCTGTCCCAGGCCCGGAGCGAAATCGACGGAATCGACAGGGAACTGGCTTCCCTGTTTATCAGACGGCTTGAGATCGTCAGGGAGGTCGCCGCATACAAAGCATCAATCGGTATGAACATCCATCAGCCGCAGCGGGAAAAGGAAGTCATCAGCCGGCTTCTTGACCAGACGGATGAGCGATTTCACGCTGATCTGACCGCGCTGTATGACAGGATATTTGACATCAGCCGCGCCCTGCAGGCAAGGTCAAACGCCAGGTGATGAGAAGCCGTCCTTCCGCATCGTTTGACCCGATGCATCAAGGGGCATATAATCCCCGCATGCGATCAGTGGAGGTTGTTGATGAATCGCGACAGTGAGCGCGGAAACAGAGCCCGATTTTTTATATTGCTTGCCGCGGTGGCCGTGATCGGCGTCCTGATCCTGTATGTGCTGGGCGCTTTCGGCGGCGGCCCCAGAAGCGTGTCCGCCAGGAAACTGCGCTGCGTGATCTCCCAGCAGGTAACGCCGTTTGGAGATAAAGTCCTGTATTATGACGGCGCTACGCTGTTCTGCCTGAACAGCAACGGCACGGAGCAATGGAAGTACGCCCTGGGTCCCGGCGCAAGGTTCACCGCAAGCGACACCGCCGTCACCGCATGGATCGGCGCGCACCTGCACATCCTGGACAGAAACGGCCGGGCAACCTACAACGACAGGCTTGCCGACCCCATCCAGTTTGCCAAGCCAGGCAGACAATACGTTGCAGCGGTGCTGGGCGAGGGTTTCAGCCCGACGCTGGTCGTCAAGGATGTCAACGGGATGGCGGTCGACTCCGAAACGCTGGCCTACGCGGACAAAATGATCCTGGACCTGGATTTTTTCGAGAACGGGAATTACCTGTGGACGACAGCGCTTGACGTATACGGCATCGCGCCGATGACCGTCATGAACATCTACCGGGTCGGCGCGATGAACACCGGCGAAGTCGATCTGGGGGAGGAAATCACCTATCAGGTGCTTTACTCCAAAGAAAAGCTGCACGTCATCAATACAAGGGACCTGAACCTTTATGATTACCGCGGGACGCTGGATCCTTTTTCCAAGCAGCTTGTCTACGGCTGGCAGCTGGTTGACAGCGCGCTGGGGTCCGGAGACGCCCTGATGCTTTTCGCGCCCGAACTGCAGACCTCCCGGGAGAACCGGATCACGGAACTGCGCGTCCTGACCAGCGGCAAGAAGGACAGCAGATACACCCTGCCGGACAGCTGTATGGGCGCCTGGCTCAGGGGAAGCAGCATCTATGCCGTATCGGCGGATACCGTTTACCGCGCTGAAATGAACGCGCAGCGTTTTTCCGCGCTGAAGCTCCCCCTGGACAAACCGGTCACAGGGTATGCCGGCAAGCTGGCAAGCGGCGCTGTGCTTGTCAGTTCCGGCGTTGAGGTATACCTGATCTCCCTGCCGTGAGAATGGAGGAAAATTGATGAACGTCATCGACGGCATCCTGCTGTTTGTACTGGCGATCAGTGTGATCTACGGTTTTTACCATGGTTTTGTCCAATCGGTCGCCAGCCTTCTGGGAACCGGGATCTCCATCCTGGCAGGGCTGTTCTTCGGTCCCAAACTGGCGGCGCTTCTGTCCGCGAATCAATCCGTCACAGATGTGCTTGCCAATTATTCCGACGCGGTCGTAAGAGTCGGTGATTATGAACTGGCGAGTTCCCCGATCACCTCTGTCACAAGCGGCGGGAGCATGCTCGACACCATTTTAAGCAGCGTTGCTCTCCCGGCTCCGATCGAGAACATGCTCCGGGACAACATCCTCACAAGGTCCTTCCAGGGAAAAGGCCTTGCCACTGTCAACGACTACGTGTCCAGCACGCTGCTGCAGGCCGTCATCGGCATCCTGTGTTTCCTGGCTTGTTTTGCCGCCGCCTACATCCTCTGGGCGCTGATCACGTCCCTTGTCAGGCACGTATTTGAATTTCCCATTCTCAAACAGCTTGACTGGCTTGCGGGCGGCCTGTTCGGTGTCGCGAGGGGCGCCGTCATCTGCTATCTGCTCGTGCTCGTGATCCCGCTGATCCAGGTGATCGTTCCGGACAACAGGTTCTCTGATTACCTTCAATCAAGCTCGGTCGCCGAAATGTTCCGGAATGACGGCTTCTTCATACGCATCATCAAAGGCGGCTGAACCGGGCTGATATGGAAAAAGGCCGGCAATACCGCCGGCCCTTTCTTTCAGGTATCAATCATTCCGGGCTTTGAAGAAAGGGAACGCTTTTACTTTCTGGTAACGCGCACTGAGCTGACCGCGTTCCTGTTCGGTCAAGGGATCGTCCAGGCACTCCTGGATATGTTCCATCATGAATGACTGGCACTCCCAGTTGCCCGGCGGGATCAGCGCGCTTGCGCCGAGGCTCAGCGAATACCTCATGGCCGCGATGCGAAGTCCCGTGTCATCCTGATGAAAGGGTTTGCACCAGGATTTTGGCCAGGGCGATGTGTTCCGCTCTTCCTCATTAAGCCAGGCACGCTCCACGATGGATTTGATCCCCAGCAAAGCGAGTCCCTGTTCCCCTGCGGTCTTTACTATTCTGCTTCCTATGTCCTGCCCCATGTGCAGCATCCAGTTGATCGGGAACATCACGGAGTCGAACGGATGCCGCCGCAGGCACTCCAGTGCCGCCTGTTCACTGTGCGCGCTGAATCCGATTTTGCGGATGACTCCCTTTTCCTTCAGCCTGACCATCAGCTCCATCGCGCCGCCGGGCCCGAAAGCTGTTTCCACGTCGTCCATGGTCGTCATCGCGTGGAGCTGATATACGTCCAGCCAGTCCGTGTGCAGGTTCTTTAATGAACCGGACAATTCTTTCGTGGCGTCCTCCGCTTTTCGGTACATCGTCTTGCACGCAAGATAGACGTTTTTTCTGTACGGCCTGAGCGAATGGCCAAGGATGATCTCCGCGTCGCCATAGCTGGGCGCGACGTCGAAATAATTGACGCCCGCCTGGATGGCCTTTGAGACATACCTGTCCGAGTCCGCCTGGTCCTCATTCATGCTGACGATGCCCGCATAAACAACAGGGGACACAAGGTAACCTGTCTTTCCGAATTGGACTTTCTTCATTGATCTCCCGCTTCCGTTCCGCTGTCCGGCCTGGACAGCAGGTCGATCAGACGGTTGCTGCGCTTCATGAAAGCGCGCAGCTCATCCCCCTCCAGGGGACGGGAAGACAGACGGGCCAGGTCGAAGATCTGTGAGATCAGCAGCGCCTGCCGTTCATCCTCCGGCATGGCGGCAATGGCCTGAACGGTGGGGTTGGCCCTGTTGAGCACCAGCGTATACCGCTCCGGGAACATATTCTTCTCGCCGTAGATCCGGCTCATGTCCTTATAACGCCTGAGCTGTTCGTCCTCCGTCAGCATGCCCGGGATCTCCCGGTCGCTGAGCGCTTCAAGCTGCAGCGTCAGGTCCGGCATCTGAAGCACTTCGCGCGCCCGTTTTTCAAGCGCTTCGCGGTCGATGCCCTTGCCCTCCTCGTTATCCTCCTGCAGGCCCTTGACGTCCGCGTCCACACGCATGAAACTCACGTCCGCGCCGCCTGAATACTCCAGGAAGGACATGTAATTCACGTCGATCAGGGAATCCAGCACGGCGACGTCGATGCCTTTTGCCTCAAAGGGCGCGACGCTGGCCGCCTGGCGCGCCTTGTCCGTGGTGTAATAAACTTTCTTCTCGGCCTTGCCGCCGTTCCGGGACTTGTACTCGCTGATCGTCAGGTACTCATCCCTTGAGGTCTTCAGCAGCAGGGAATCCTTGACCGCGTCATAGAACTTGCGGTCCTGGATGCAGCCGAACTTGATGAAGGGATTGATATCGTCCCAAAACTTCTGGTAGGTTTCCCGTTCAGCGCCAAACAGGCCGTTGAGCCTGTCTGCTACCTTCTTGACGATGTGGGCGGACAGCTTGCGGACGTAACCGTCATTCTGCAGGAAGGAACGCGAGACGTTCAGGGGAAGATCCGGGCAGTCGATCACGCCCTTCAGGACCATCAGAAACTCAGGGATGACTTCCTTGATGTTGTCCGCGACAAACACCTGCCGGTTGAAGAGCTTGATCTCGCCGTCCTGTCCGGCAAAGTCACGCTTGATGCGCGGGAAGTACAGGATGCCTTTGAGGTTGAAGGGATAGTCCACGTTCAGATGGATCCAGAACAGCGGGTCTTCCCAGGTGCGGAACAGCTTGCGGAACGTCTCCCTGTACTCCTCGTCCGTGCAGTCCTTCGGCGCCTTGAGCCAGAGCGGATGGGTCTGGTTGATCAGCACGGGACCGATACTGTCTTCCGTCTCCTCCTCAGGCAGAAAATCCTCCGCCGCGTCACCGGCGTCCGTCTCTGCGGCGTCCGGATCTTTGCCGTCTTGCGTTTCAGTCTTTCCCGCAGCCTTTTCCTGCTCCTTTTTCTTCTTTTTTTCTTCCTTCAGTTTCTCATCCCGGCGCTTCTTCGCATCGTCCTTCCGGCGCTTGATGTCCTCAGGATCCTCCAGGTACACGGGAACGGACATATACCCGCAGTATTTCTCCAGCACGCTGCGCGTTGTGTCGCCTTCAAGGAAGTTTTTCTCCTCATCGTTCAGCCTCATGGTGATGGTGGTGCCGCGCTGCGCCATCGTTCCGGTGGACATTTCATAGCTCATGCCGTCTTCGCTGACCCAGCGGACCGGTTCACTGCCCTGCCTGTAGGATAAGGTGTCAATGGTTACCTTGCCGGAGGCCATGAAAGCGGAATAGAAACCCAGGCCGAAATGGCCGATGATGCCGGAGGAATCTTCCCCGGTATAATTCTTCAGGAACTCCTCCGCGCTGGAAAAGGCGACCTGGTTGATGTACTTCTCCACTTCGCCCGCCGTCATGCCGATGCCGTTGTCCCAGACACGGATCTCCCCCTTCTTCCGGTCCAGCGTGACAACGACCTTCAGTTCCTCGCCGCCGCCTTCACCCAGCATTTTCAGCTTGGCGATCGCGTCGACGCCGTTTGAGACGATCTCCCTGAGGAAAATATCTTTATCGCTGTACAGCCAACGCTTGATGACCGGCATGATGTTCTGCGCCTGTATTGAAATGCTGCCTTTTTGCACCGTATGTTTCTCCCTGGCCATGTCCTGAAACCTCCAAGTGTTCAATGATGGGAGTATTATAGCATTGACGGGGGACAATGGCAAGGGAAATTTAGCACTCTCGAATCCAGAGTGCTAAAGCGATGCAGCTCATCTGATGAACAGTGGATGCGCCGTTACTCCAGGACGGCATCGATCCGATAGGTTTTGCCGTATTCCCCGGTCAGAGGCAGAAGATTACCGTCCATCGCCCTGCCGTCAACGCTCAGCGACAGGTTTCCTTTTTCGTCACCGGTCTTGTTCTTCATATGAATGACGTAGGTGTTCCCGCGGAATTTCCTGGTTACGGTGAGTTCGCGCAGAAAACCGGGCAGGCAGGGGTCGATCTTCAAACCGTCAAACTGAGGCTTGATCCCCAGAATGCTTTGGGAGACCGCGTAAAAGCTCCAGGCGGCGGTTCCGGTCAGCCATGAGTTTTTCGCCTGCCCGAACCTGACGGCATGCGGACCTGCCACCATTTGGCTGTAGACATAGGGCTCTGTATGGTGCAGTGTCTGATCCTCGATGTACGCAGGGCAGGTGCGGCGATAGACCTCATACGCCCGTCCGCCGTGCCCCAGCACCGTTTCGGCAAGGACGATCCACGGATTGCTGTGGCAGAAAACGCTCCCGTTCTCCTTGTACCCCGGCGGGTAGGAGCTGATCTCCCCCAGCTCCGGATGATAGGTGGTATACGGCGGCGCGAGCAGGGCGATGCCGTGCTTGGACATCAGCCTGTCCCAAACGGAATCCAGCGCACTTTGCGCCAGCCCCTCCTCAACGCCGATGCCCGCCATGACGCAGAACCCCTGAGGCTCGATGAAGATCTGCCCCTCATCGCATTCACGGCTGCCGACCTTGCGGCCATAAGCGTCATAGGCCCTCAGGAACCATTCCCCGTCCCAGCCGCTGTCCAGCACCCGCCGGATCATCTGCCGCTTGTACCCGGCCGTCGCCCATGCCTCATCCTCCCTGCCGCACTGTTTCATCAGGCTGGCGTAATCATCGCAGATGCTCACGAACATGCCTGCGATGAACACCGACTCCGCCACCCCGGATTCGAAATTCGCCGTTGTCTGGAAGCTTTCGCCGGGTTTATCAGAAAAGCAGTTCAGGTTCAGGCAGTCGTTCCAGTCCGCCCGGCCGATGAGCGGCAGCCCATGAGGGCCCAGATGGCCGAGCGTATAATGAAAGGATCTGAAAAGGTGTTCATGCAGAGGCTGCGCCAGCGCGTCCTGATTGTCAAAGGGGACGGATTCATTCAGGATGGCGTCATCCCCCGTTTCCTTCACATAGGCGGCCACCCCGTAGATCAGCCAGAGCGGGTCGTCATTGAAACCGGAGCCCACTTCAAGGTTCCCGCGCTTGGTCAGAGGCTGGTACTGATGATACGCGCTGCCGTCCGGCAGCTGCGTGGCGGCGATGTCCAGGATGCGCTGCCTTGCCCGGGATGGGATCAGGTGGACAAATCCCAGCAGGTCCTGCGCGGAATCGCGGAAGCCCATGCCGCGCCCGATCCCGCTTTCATAGAAACTTGCAGACCGGGACATGTTGAAGGTCACCATGCATTGGTACTGGTTCCAGACGTTGACCATCCGGTCCAGCCGGGCTTCCGGGGATGCCAGGGAGAAAGTGCCCAGTATGCCGTCCCAGTAAGCCTTCAGCATCAGGAGCGCTTCATCAAACTGCGCGTCGGTGGAAAAGGCCGTCATAAGCGCTTTCGCGGGCGCTTTGTTGATGACGCCGGGTGAAATGAACTTCTCCTCAGCCGCGTTCTCGCAGTACCCCAGGACGAAGATGCAGCCGGCGGATTCGCCTGGCGCCAGGGTGAAGCGAAGCTGGTGGCAGCCGACCGGCGACCAGCCGGAGGCAATGGAATCGTCAAGGCGGCCCTTGGCCACGTTCCGCGGCGCGTCAAAGCCGCTGTACGTCCCCAGAAAGGCATCCCGGTCCGTATCAAAGGCAACAATGGGACGATTCACTGCGAAGAGGGCATAATGATTGCGGCGTTCCCGGTACTCCGTTTTATGGTAAATGGCGCTTCCTTCCACTTCCACTTCGCCGACGGAGTAGTTGCGCTGGAAGTTGGTCGAATCGTCCATGGCGTTCCACAGGCAGAACTCGACACTGCTGAACAGGTCAAAACCCTTTTCCTGCTCTGAACCGTTCGTCATCTCCAGGCGGGTCACCAATGCGCTGTGCCCCCGTGGCACCAGGCTGGTCTGCTTGACGGCAAGGCCATCCCTGGCGCCTTCGATCACCGTATAGCCCAGGCCGTGGCGGCAGCTGTAGCTGTCAAGCGGTGTTCTGGCGGGCATCCAGCCCGGGTTCCAAACAGTTTCGCCGTCCCTGATGTAGAAATACTGCCCGCCCATGTCCCGCGGCGCGTTGTTGTAGCGGTAACGGGTCAGCCGCAGCAGCCTTGCGTCTTTGTAAAAACTGTACCCCCCGGACGTATTGCTGATGAGGGTAAAAAAGTCCTCGCTGCCAAGGTAGTTGATCCAGGGGGAGGGCGTGTCCGGTCTCCGGATGACATACTCCCTTTTCGCATCATCAAAGCTGCCGTAAGTCATTGTGAGGGCCCCCTTTGCGCAATGGGCGTAAATGTTCCGAAGTGATCGGACGATGGTCCAAGTCTGAATCGCCTGAATCAGGAGCCGTCATTCTCATGGTCTGCCTAACCAGGCAACCCGCAGGGCACTGGCCTTGTTTGACTTCCCGGCCCATTGCCGATCAGACCGCCCATATGCTGATGGAGCACCTTTTCCCATCGTAATTCCCAGATATCCAGGCAGCCTGCCGTCATCCTGAGCGCATCAAACGGGCAGCCCCCGGCCGGCTTTGTCAGCGTCCTGTCCCGCAGTGCGTCAGGAAGAACAGCGCGTGGATTCAGCCCTTGATGCTTCCCAGCGCAACCCCGGCAATGATGTACTTGGACAGGAGGAAATAAATGACAAACAGCGGCAGCACCGACAGCGACAGCCCGAGATAGACCGCGCCGTACTCCGTGCGGTAGATGTCCCCGCGCAGCAGGCTGACCATGATGGGCAGGGTGTATTTGTCATTGTTGGTCAGCAGGATCAGCGGCAGGAAGAGGTTGTTCCAGCTGGCGACGAACGTGAAGATGGCCTGGGTCGCCATCGCGGGCTTCATGATGGGCAGGATGATCCGGTTGAAGGTGCCGAACTCGCCGGATCCGTCGATCCTGGCGGAGTCCACCAGTTCCAGCGGCAGGGACGCCAGCATGTACTGCCGCATGAAGAAAACCGTAGCGGGAGCAGCGATGGCGGGCAGGATGAGCGCCAGAAGGTTGTTTGACATGCCGATCTGGTACATGAATTTATAAAACCCGATGCTGGTCACCTGCGCCGGGATCATCATGACGGACAGGATGAGGGTGAAGAAGGCCTGGCGGAGCTTCCATGAGTAGGCGACCAGCGCGTAGGCCGTAAGGGTGGAGAAATAGATCGCCAGTGCGGTCGCGCCTGTGGAGATGATCACGGAATTGAGCATTCCCTTGAACGGATCAAACGTTTTCCCCGTCAGGATGCTGTAGTTGTTCATCAGATAGCCCGAGGGGATGACGGAAACGCCTCTCTGCTGGATCTCAAAGGTGCTGCGGGTCGAGTTGACAAACATGATGATGAAAGGGAACAGGCTCAGGAGCGCCAGGATGATGCAGAATACATAGATGACTGTCCGGAATGCGTTCCTGCCGACAGAATTGCTCTGATTCATTTGACTGCCCCCTTCGCCTTCAGCCCGCCGCGCTTGATCTGGCGGGACAGCTGCCGGATCGCCTTTCTTTCCTGGGCTTCCTTTTTGTCGCGCATGAGGAAGAAGATGAGCATGGAAAAGAACGCGATGATGACAAACATGATCATGCTGGCGGCCGAGGCGCGGTTGAACAGATAACTGCCGCTGAACGCCTGGTTGAAAATGAACAGGCTGGTAGTGAGCGTCGCGTTGCCCGGCTGGCCCAGGTTGAACAGTTTGGGAATGTCGAACATGTTCAGGCCGCCGATCAGGCTGGTGATGAGCACGAACAGCAGGATCGTCCTGAGGTTGGGGATGGTGATATAGAAAAACGTCTGCACGTCGTTCGCGCCGTCGATGTCTGCGGCCTCAAAGATCTCCGGGTTGATGCCCAGCACGCCGGACACCAGGATGATCATGGTATATCCGTACCACATCCAGAACTGGATGAAAGAGATGATAAGCTGTGACGCCAGCTTGTCGGACAGGAAATAATACGGGCTTGAGAGAAGCCCGGACTTGACCAGGGTGTCGTTGACAGGTCCCATCGGATAACCGAACAGCACGTTGAACAGGATGGCGATCGTGGCCGCGGTGATGATGTTGGGCATGTAGAAAACGACCTTGAAGAAACCCTGTCCCTTGATCTTGTTGTGGTTTGAGGTGAACCAGGCTGTCAGCAGCAGGGCCAGCAGGATCTGCGGGATGAAGTTGATCACCCAGATCTTGACCGTGTTGACCAAGGACTGATTAAAGGAAGCGTTGTTGAGAATCAACCTGAAGTTGTCAAACGGTTTCTCCAGGAATTTGAAGCTGGTCGTCAGCAGGCCTTTCATGTCCGTAAAGCCGAGGACCGCCGTATAAAGCGTCGGATACAACGAGAAGATCAAATACGCCGTGATAAATGGAATGCTGAAGATGTATCCGTATCTTGCGTAGCTGATGCCTTTGCGGCGCTTCACCGATCATCACACCCCTTTGCGTTCTGAAAACGCTGCGGGAATGGGTTTCCCCGCTTCCCGCAGCGTGACTTCAGAGTGTTATTCGACGACGACGTCGAGGTTGTCAGCAACGTTCTGTTTGAACTGCGCGACGGCTTCCTCGCGGGTGATCTGCCCGGAGGTATACAGCCGGACAGCATCGCGGAAGAAACGGTTGATGGTCTCGTCATACTGGGTCAGGTTTTTGCCGTTGGCGAACTGGTTGGAAGGAACGAACACGTCAAACATGTTCTGTCCGCCCAGGAACTCCAGGGTACCGTTGGACTTGGCCATCACAACGCCGGAAGCGACGGTATCCTTGGTGCCGCCTTCTCCGAAGAGCGTGCCGTTGGCCCAGTGATACTGCAGGCCTGTTTCAGCGGTGTCCAGTGTGATCCAGTTGATGATCTCACCGACGGCTTCCTTGTTCTTGGAGTCCTTGTTGGCCAGCACCCAGGTGCCGCCCCAGAAGAAGCCGACCGGCGGCTCGCAGACGGCCCAGTCGCCGTACGTGCCTTCGCCTGCCTTGGTTCCGCCGGAGTTGCCGGCCATGACGTAGTTGATCAGCCAGGCGGGTCCGAAGAAGCCGAAGATGCCCTTGGCGCCTTCACCCTTCATATCGGCAAACCAGGCGTCGGTCCAGTCCTGGGTGTCGTTGTAGTAATCGTTCTGCTTGAGTGTCATGGAGATGTCCAGGAAAGCTTCACGGTTCGGATCCAGGTTGAGTTTTCCGTCAACGACCCAGCCCTGCGGCGAGCTGTTCTCCACAGCGTGCCAGATGTCGCCGTCGCCGGAAACGATGCCGTAGCCTTTTTCCTTCAGGGCAGCGGCGGCCTCAAAGAACTTTTCCCAGCCGGGGCCGACCTTCGCGCCGACTTCAGCGGGGTCGTCCGTGCCGAAGACTTCCTTGGCGATGGAGCGGCGGTAGATGAACGCGCCGCCGGTGGCCTGATAGCCCAGCGCAACCAGGTCGCCGTTGGGGTTGGTACCGATGTCCACGGTGTACTGGGCGATATCGGCAGCGGGTACGGCAGCGGCCACATCGATGCCCAGGTCTTTGTAGGCGGCAGCGAAGCCGGCCGCGTCGCCCTGGGTGTACTTGAGCACGAACGCAGCTTCTGCGCAGTAGATGTCCGGCGCGTCAGCGCCGCCCTGCAAGGCCTGATCAAGGGCCGGCTGATAGGCGCCGTCGGTCGTGGCAACGATGGTTTCCTTCACCTCGTACTTCGCGCCGAACTCGGGGTTGAGTTCCAGGTACCGTTTGATCATGTTGGGGACTTCAGTCGTAAACGACCAGACGTTCAGTACCGTCTTCTGCTCCGCGAACACAGAGCCGAGAGACAGAACCAGCACCAGGGACAGCATGAGGGCAACCAGTCTCTTCATTTGGATTCCTCCTTTAATATTTGCCAAATTCCGTTTCAGGCATCCCTGAAATACGGAACCAGGTGTCAGTCGGGAATGGCAACCGTCGCGCCTTCCAGAAGGGTGACAGGGACGATGACCGTCTCCCACTCCTTCACGTCGCGTTTCTTTTCGATGTGCTCCAGCAGCATCTCCGCCGCCCTTTGCCCGATGGCAAAGGCATCCTGCCGGACCGTCGTCAGCCGGGGGCTGATGTGGTCCAGAAAATCCAGCCCGTCAAAGCCAATGACGGAGATATCATCAGGTACGCGCAAACCTGCTTCCTTTACAGCAAGGATACCCCCCAGAGCCGCATAATCATCCGGCATCAGGATACAGGTGGGCGGATCGGACAGTTTCAGCAATTCCGCCGTCGCCGCTTTCGTGCACCGGACGTCCCGGTAGCGGCTCTCCAGAAGGTATTCACTCCTGTATGGCAGCCCGAGTTGCTCAAGCGCTTTTTGATAGCCGTTCACCCGGCTCTCCGTCACGCCGGAAAGGGCGCCGCAGACGTAAGCGATCCTGCGGTGACCGAGGCTGTATGCGTGGCTGACCGCCTTGTATATCCCCGCCATGTTGTCGGAAAAGACGGAAGGATGGCCGGCATAGGTGTGGTCAATGCTGACCAGGGGAACGTCGCTGCCCGCCAGCTCAAGCAGCTCAGGATCCCCAAAATCACTGCACTCGATGAATACCCCGTCCAGGTTGCTGTGGCGGCAGTGCTCCAGGTAACTGATCCTGCGTTTCCCGACAGTGTGGTTCATCAGCATCAGGTCATATCCTTTTGCCTCCATGTTGACCCTGAAGCCTTCCAGAACGGTGACGAAAAACTGGTTCAGCAGGCCGTGACTCTCATCATCCTCAAGGAGAACGCCGATATTGAAGCTGCGATTCATTTTCAGCGCCTGCGCCGCCGCATTGGGCAGGTACCCCATGTCCCTGGCGGTCTTCCGGATCTTATCCGCCGTCTTCGCGCCGACTCCTGGCATATGGTTGAGCGCTTTTGAGACAGAGGCGACCGAAATCCCGCAGTGCTCAGCGATGTGCTTCAGGGTAACCATGCCATTCTCCTTCAATAGAAACAATGTATTAATCGTTTTCGTGTCCAGTGTAGCGCCATATTTCACAGCTGTCAAGCTTTTGAAAACGATTTTTCCGAAAACATCCGCAGCCCCACGCTGCGGACAATTGACGCTTCCATCCGCGTAGGCTATCCTTATAAAAGGCGCAAGGAGGGATACCATGAGCAGACTGGGTGATTTGCTTCATCTGGAGCGGACCAGGAGAGGCATGACGGCAAAGCAGGTCGCAAAACTGGCAGGGGTGAGCGAAAGCTATCTGCTGGAGGTCGAGGCGGGCACAAGGATCATCCAGGATGACCAGGCCCGGAGGATCATGAAGAAGATGGGTATGGAAGCGATAGAAGACGCCGCGTTCACGCTGGATGATATCGCCTCGACCGTGGACCTCCAGAGCGTTGTCAGCCCTGAACGCCTAAAAAAAAGCAAGCCTGCCGGAAACGAAGAACCGTCAAAGTCCGACGGTTCCATTTGGCTTGACGCGCTGCGCGGCGTACTGCAGCACGTCCCAATCTACAACGCCGTCATGCAGGAGGTCGGCAGCCGCCTGCTTCCGGTCAATCAGGGCAAAATTGAGGGAACTTCTGCTGAAAAGGTGTTCTACTTCAAAGCGCCGGATAACCGCATGCGCGGTTACCGGGTCCAGCAGGGGGATCTGGTGCTGGTCGTCCCGGCGCAGAACGCACAGGACGGGAAAATGATGCTGCTGGATACGCCGCTTGGCAGGCAGCTGTACATGATCAAGATCCTCCCCAGATACCAGCTGCTGCTGCAAAGCTTTGACCAGCAGGGCGAAAGCGAGATCGTCAACATGGCGGACACACAGATCGTCGGCCGGTGCGTCAGGCTGGAAGCGGAACTGTAACCGCACCGGCTGAGGAGAGAACAAATGAAAATCATGCCAAGGATCCTCTCATCCAAAGCGGTCCGGCAGTACGCGATGATCTCGCTGGGCTGCGTTCTCGGCGCGGCCAGCTATCCTCTGTTCCTGCAGCCAAACCAGATCGCGCCCGGCGGTCTGACCGGCGTGACCACGATCCTGAATTTCTACACAGGCCTACCCATCGGCCTTGGCAGCCTGATCCTCAATATCCCGCTGTTTCTGGTCGGATGGCGGATCATCGGCATGCGCTTCATCATCAGGACCCTGATCTCGACCTTGCTCTTTTCATCGCTCATCGACCTGATGAAACTGCGGCCGCTGAGCATGGATCCGATGCTGGCCTCCGTTTTCGGAGGCGTCCTGCTCGGCGCCGGCCTCGCGCTGATCATGCGCGGGAACGCGACGACCGGCGGCACCGATCTGCTTGCCCGCATCGTTCACCACCACCAGCGCGGACTGTCGGTGGGCACTTTCCTCTTCTCGTTTGACCTGCTCGTCATCCTTGCCGCCTGGATCTTTTTAAGCGCGCAGCACGCCATGTACGCCATCATCTGCGTGTTTGTCAGCGCAAGGGTCCTGGACCAGGTCCTGGTTGGGATCGGCACGGACAAGGCCTGCTACGTCATCAGCCGGGAATCCGGCAGGATCGAAAAGCGCGTCATGGAGGAACTGGAGCGCGGTGTCACAAGGATCGACGCGGCCGGGGCGTATTCAGGCAGGGATTTCAAGATGCTGCTGTGCGTGGTCGGCCGCTTTGAAACAGTCAGGCTCAAACAGATCGTGCAGGAAGAGGATCCGAACGCCTTCATGTTCATCACCGATACCCATGAGACCCTGGGCGAGGGGTTCGCGAAGCTGACCGGGGAGGAGATCTGATGAGCTACCAATCATTGTACCGTACGTGGCGGCCGCTCCTGTTCAGCGATATGGTCGGTCAGGATCCCATTGTACGGGCGCTTTCCAACCAGGCTGCCGCGCAGCGCATCGCGCATGCCTATCTCTTCTGCGGCAGCCGCGGAACCGGAAAGACCAGCGCGGCACGGATCATGGCCATGGCCATCAACTGCCTCTCCCTGAAGGACGGGAACCCCTGTCTGGAGTGCGCCCACTGCCAGTCCATCATGAAGGAAACGACGCTGGACGTGTTTGAGATGGATGCCGCCAGCAACAGCCGGATAGAGGAGATCCGGGAGATGCTGTCGAGGATCGACTATCCGCCCCAGTTCGCGCGCTACAAGGTCTATATCATTGACGAAGTCCATATGCTCTCCAACGCCGCATTCAATGCCCTGCTGAAAACGCTCGAGGAACCGCCGGAGTATATGGTGTTTATCCTGGCGACAACGGAGCCGCAGAAGCTTCCTGCCACCATCCTTTCGCGGTGCCAGCGCTTTGATTTCCGGCGGATCTCCGAGAAGGAGATCGTGTCCCGGCTGAAACTGGCGCTCAAAGACGGAGTCAGCGCTGAAGAGGGCGCACTTCACATGATCGCCGCTTCCGCGGAGGGGAGCATGCGGGACGCGTGGAGCCTGATGGACATGTGCCTTGGAACAGAGGAGCACCTGACGGAGAGCAGCGTCCGCGACGCGCTGGGTGCTGTCAGCCGGGATTTCCTGACGGATTATCTTGATGCGCTGTGTCAAGCCGACACCGGCAGGGCCCTGCTGCTGACAGACCAGCTGATGCGCGACGGACGCGACGTCCAGGTGTTTCTCAGGGACCTTGGCGGCTTTGTGCGCGAAGCGTTATGGGTGAAGTGGACAGGCGGCAGCATCAGGGAGATGTCCCCGGATCAACTGGCGTCCATTCAACAGCAAGCGCTTGGGGTCAGCCCAGAGATCCTCCTTCATATTCTGGAGAAATGCATGCAGGCGGAGACTGATTCCAGGTGGGCAGCGTCCCCGCGCGCAGTGATTGAACTGTTTGTGCTTCGTGTCTGCCAGATACAGCAGGAGAGCGATCAGGGAACCCCGAAGGCAAGGCTTTCCCTGCCTGAGAACAGGTTTGCCGGTGCGGCGGGATCTCCCCCTGAGAGAAAGGAACCGAAGGAAAGCAGTCAGACGCCGTTCCAACCCCATGCAGATGCGGAAAGGGCGGAGCCCTCTTCCCCCGCGCTTAAGCCGGAAAGCGCGGACAAGGCGGTGTCACCGGCCAAGTCAGAATCACCCCCCGCAGAAAAGCCGCCGCTTCAGGCAGACCTCTTCGCCGGCATCAGCGCAGCACCGGCCGTATCCCCCAAGGATGCCTGGAACAGCATGCTCAAAAAACTATCAGACATCAATCCGGGCCTCTATTCCATGCTCCATCGCGGCAAATACGGCGGCTTCAGCGACAATGCTTTTTTCCTGACCTTGTCAGGCGAGGACGAGATCTTCTCCCATCTGCTCAATCAGGATGAGCGTGCCTCCCAGATTTCCAGGCTGCTCAGTGAGGAAATGGGAAAAAGCGTCGCTTTCTCGGCCGGCGGACCGCAAAAGGCACCGAGGGAAAATAAAGAGCCGCTCGAGGATCAGAACATCACCGCTCTGGCGGACGTGTTCGGCCGGGACAGGATCATCGTAAAACGGGACAAGGCCTGAGGACGATTTTCATCTTCACATAAATGCAAAGAATATGTTAATATGATATCATCCTTTTGAGACTGTTTCTTAACAGTCTGGATTGAAGAGGACAGGGATATGAGCGAAAACAGGTCAAGGTATTCCACCGCGCCGCTGCAGAACCTAAAGAGACGACCGCCCAGACCGCCGCAGCAGGGTTTGGCCGCGAAAAACGCCTTGAAAGCGCCGGCCGGCCCACAGAGTTTTGTCTTTCTGCAGGTGATGCTGGTCGCCGTATTGCCCGCCGCATTTCTGTTGTCCCTGATCATCAAGGATACAAGGCTTTACTGGGTGTTCGTGGCGGTAAGCCTGATCTGCCTTGTGATCATGGTGCTTTTGAAAGCCTTCGTTCCCAACGCGAGGCGCGTTCTGGGGGTCATCCACGCGGCAATGATCGCCGTCGCCCTCTTTGCCATCCTGGTCACCGCGCCGCCGATCGATCGGACCGCCGTTCAGCAGACGCAGGACCTTGCATCGATTTTCTCGGAGAACTCCAGCGCCAACCTGGTCGACATGAACCTTGCCCAGAGCGAAAGTCAGATTGAGCAGCAGAGTGTCGGTTCCGCTTCCCTGGCACAGCAGAAACTGGAGCAGTTCATGGCTGCCTGGGGCAGCAAGGATTATGCATCGATGGTTTCCTATTCCGCACCGAACTGGGTCAACCAGCACGAAACCCAACAGGAAGCGGAAACGGCGATCTTCCACCTCAGCGCCATCCGGACGCCCCTGGACTATCAGATCCTTGACGTTTCCGGAAACGACAGCGACCAGACGCGTACCATCACCATGCAGGCGACGATCAGCAAGAACGACGGCCGCGATCCGCAGAAGTACAATTTCCAGATCCTGATGATCCGTATCAACAATGAGTGGTATGTGGATCCCAACTCGATCTCCTCCTCCCAGATCGTCCAGCAGGCGACATCGCAAGCCACGCAGCCGCCTACCACAGACACCATCGAAAGCGCCGTGCAGCAGCAAACCTCCGCTGGAGTGCGTTCTGACACGATCCTTTATTACAACCAGGACGGCGGGGAGTTTTACCACATCGATCCCAACTGCTCCTCCATCGGAGAAAAATACAGGCCATTGACCGCCATGTTCTATTACAGGGACGTTTCCAATGACACCTTCAAGAACCTGAAGACCTGCCCCGTCTGCAACGCCCCCGCGCGCTGAGATGCGATATCACATCGATACGATCCCGGTTTGGGACGCGCTGAGACAAGGCGGCGAATGCCTGCTGTGCACCCTGCGCCGGCAGACGGAACAGCTGCTGATACAGAGGAGCCTGGGCGCTTCAGTGATGTCACCTCAGACCCGCGCGCTGGTCAATCAGGCCGGTTTTTGCACCCGGCACCAGGTGATGCTCTATGACGCCCAGGACGGCAATCGCCTTGGCCACGCGCTGATGATGCTTTCCCATCTTCAGACGATCCGGCCAAAGGTCGAGCAGGCACTGTCCCAAGGCGGCGCGTTTGGCAGCAAGAAGTTTTTGGGTGGATTGATCCGTCCCTCCGTCAGGGCGGCGCAGGCTGAAACTCTGGGCAGCAACAGCCTCTCCCGTCTCACAGAGCGATGCCACACGTGCGAAGAGCTGGAGGTAAAATCAAAAGCGCAGGCCGAAGCCCTGCTCCACTTATGGAAGACGGACGCCGGGTTCCGGGCAGCCTTCAGCCAGTCAATGGGGCTGTGCGTTCCCGATACGTCAAAGGTGTTCGAACAGGCGCCCGGAATGCTCACCGGCGAGGTTCTGGCTGATTTCCGGACAGCGCTTTCAAACTTACTGAGAACCAGCCTCGGAGACCTGGAAGAAGAACTGACGCGGTATACGCAGAAATACGATTACCGCAACGCCGATCAACCCTGGGGCACCTCAAAAGACGCGCTGGAGCGCACGGTGAATCAGCTGCGCGGATGGTGCCTTGGAAACGAGCTGATACAAGATGATCCCGTTGAGCGTACATAAAGGAAGACGCCGGTTATTTACAGCAGTTCTGCTGGTCTGCTGTGTCCTGTGCGCCTGCCCCCCGGCCTCGGCAGGCTCCGCGCTGCTGGGAAGCGATCCGCCGGACAGCAGCACCGTCCATTCCGCTGTTTTGTATTACCGATACCTCGACAGCGCGTGGCTGGGGCAGGAGAAGCGCAGCATAAACGTCCTGAGGACGGAAAGCCCTGAGAAGGCGCTGGTTCAGGCTCTGCTGGACGGACCGTCAGCACAGTCGCCCTCCTTCAAGCCGCTCTTCCCGCCGGACACACAGGTGCTCTCTGTTCTGGAAGACGCGGGTTTCCTGTTTGTCACGTTCAACGAACACCTGTTGGACCCCTTTCCCGGTGAAGAGACCACGGCAGGGTCAGGCAGCGGGGAGGGTTTGCTGCGCAGGCGCCTTGCGATGGCGTCCCTGGTCAACACCCTGACCGAAGACGGCCGGCACAGAAGCGTCCAGGTCCTTGTGCTGGGCAAATCGGGCACTCCCTCTTCCATGCGGCTGAGCGGACGGTATTTTCTTGATCAGAACGACACGCCTCTGGACCCGCTGATCAGGCAGGAGGAATGGATCATCACGCCGGGAAATGCCGCCGGCATCCTGCTGGACGCCTGGAGAAACCGCGCGTTCAAAACGCTGGAGCCGCTAGTCCTCAGGGAAAGTTACGCAGCGGATACCGGCGGCAGCGCTTTGCTTCCTGACACAATGCCATCCCTGCTTTCATACAGCGTCTCCGCAGGGAGCCTCAGCCCCGACGGGCGCCATGCCGTTGTCATCCTTGCCGCGCAGCTGACCGATCAGCAGGGACAGCCCCGCGCCGTCGAAGGCATCCCGCTCCTGCTGGTCCGCCGCGACGGCCTTTGGAAAATAAGCGAGGGATCCATTTCATTGCTGCTGGATGCGCTCAAATGAACAAAAAGTATTCGAGGGGCATCGTCAAAATCCTCGCGCTGGCGGCGGCTGTCAGTTTGCTGACAGGCTGCACTGCCTCCATCCCGGTCAGAATCAGCAGCGGCGTGACCCTCCCGCCTGCGGCATCGGGAGCCGCCGCGCCGACGGGCGATGCTATGGAAGATTATGCCCAGACCGTGATGCTTTGCCTGCCGTCGTCTCAAAGCGGCCAGCTTGGATACTTCCCGGAGCGGATCCTGCTCCCGCCCTTCCGTCACCCGGCTGAGGCTGCGCTGAAAAAACTGTTCTCCCATCAGGAGACCACGCAGGCAAAGCCGCTTTCAAAGGAAGTTCAGCTCAGCCTTTTCCCCGGTTCGTCCGTGGAGATCTCAAATGAGACCGCGACGGTCGATTTAGGACCCAGCGCTCTGTTATTGAGCAATGAACAGCGCTATACGGTCTGCCGCGCGATCACAAACACGCTGACACAATGGGGCGACATCAGGTTTGTGAACGTATTGGTCAGCGGCCGCCAGCAGGGGGTCGACACAGCAGCGGCCATCCCGCTTGGCGGCCTGACGGGAACCGGCGATGAGGACATCAGGTCTCTCTGGGATGCGGCGAATCGCCAGCCGTCAGAAAACAGCGGGTTTTCCGCGTTTGCCACGCTGTACTTTCCAGTCTATGCCGGCCGCGGAGTCCTGGCTGAGACCCGCCCGGTCAATCTTGGAGGGCTGTCCTTCACCGGGATGACGACGGCCTTGCTGCAGGCCCTGTCTGCCGGCGCGGTATCGCTTCCCTTTGTTCCGCGTTTGCCCGACCTGGTGACTCTTTTGTCTGAAGAACCGGAGGTCACACAGGAGCCTGGTTCCTCCGGGCGGGTCGTGCATCTGCGCTTCTATGAAAGCGCAAATGACGCGCTGATCGCCTCCGGGATCCCGCGTTCGGTCCTGATCGCTTCGCTCACCTTGACCCTGACCACCTTTCTGCCCTACACCGAAGGCATCAGGGTATCCATCGGCAGTGAGGAGATCGCGGCGGTCGTCCCGGCAGGCCTGTATGAACGGGCCGGGGAGCAGATCGTGTTTGAGCGAGGCATCATCCGGCGAGCCCAGTTCAGCCATTTTCTGCTGAGCGACTGTGACTTTTATTTCGCTTCCGGCAACGGGAGCCTGGCATTGAGCAAGCGGCCCATTCCCCATTACCAGGCCAATCACCCGCGTTTTCTCATCAATCAGCTGCTTGTCGGCCCCCTGAACACAGATGATGCCGCGGGGCTGTCCCCGGTCATGCCGGACGGGCTGAGTGACGCAGACATACTGGGCATCTCCAGGCAAGGGGATACACTGCTCGTCAATTTTTCAAAGAACCTGAGGGTTCTGGCAGATGGAATGGATGAATCCGGAGAACGCCTCATGGTCTATTCCCTGGTCGATACGCTGACCGCCCTCCCGGGGATCAGGCGCGTCCGCTTTTTTATCAACGGAGAGCAGGAGGGCACCTTTGCCGGCGGGATCGACATCGCCGGGGAGTTCCTCCGCAATGAGGGGATCATCCAATAATCCTGTCAGCAGACAGGCGTCGCTTGTGCGGTTTGATCTATCCCTTGTTCAGCGGAAGTTCCACAGTGAACACAGCCCCCTGCCCCTCTTCACTAGCAGCCCTGACGTTGCCTCCGTGCAGGTTCACGTACTGCTGGACGATGGACAGGCCAAGGCCTGTGCCGCCGGAATCCCTCCCCCTTGCCTTGTCGACCCGGTAGAAACGCTCAAAGACGTGGGGAAGGCTGTCCTTGGGTATGCCGGGGCCGCTGTCTGAAACGGTCAGAACGGCATCCCGGCCGACGCGCTGCAGGATGACTTTGACCCAGCCGCCCTTGGGGGTATATTTGACCGCGTTCTCCATCAGGTTATACGCGACCTGCTGTAGCTTTGCCTTGTCGGCGTACATATCACAGCTGTCCTGAAGTTCCAGCGTGATCGTCTGATCCCGCTGGGCTGCCATGGGTGAAAGGCGATGCTCCGCGTCTTTGACGACCTCCGCCAGCGACATTTTTTCACGGTTCAGGCGTGATGAGCGGGAATCAGCCTGGACCAGCGTCAGCAGGTCAGAAACGAGCGACGACAGCCGGTTGATTTCCTGGTTGACGTCGGACAAAAACTCGGTGCGCAGCTCCGCGTCCATATCCGGCTGATAGATCAGGCTTTCGATCATGATCTTCATCGTCGCCAGCGGTGTCTTCAGTTCATGGCTGGCGTTTGACACGAATTGGTTTCGGGTCTGGTTCAGGGACTCCAGCTGTTCGCTCATGTAGTTGAAGGCGGAAGCAAGTTTCCTGATTTCTCCGCTGCCCTTTTCCTGGACCCTGACGCCCATTTCACCCTTTGACATGCCCTGGATCACCCGGGTCATTTCAACGATGGGCCTGGTCAGAACGCTCGAAAAAAACATGCCCGCACCCACGGCGGTCACAGCCACAATAATGAACAGCAGCACCATGCTGTTCTGCACTGTGAGCAGGCTTTGCATCATATCGCGCACCGATGAGACGAGCAGGAGAACGCCGATGATATGTGAGGAATCAATGATTCCCGCGGTCGAGTAGCTGATCCAATCATCCTCAGACACGAAGCTGAGCATGCTTGCACCCTCAGCCCTTTGGCCTGAAGAAAGTGAATGGACACCGTAATCAGTCGTCTGCCCGGAGACAAGGATGCTCACGACTTCCGGATAATGAAGCCTTTTCCCCATCGCGGTCTGAAAGCTGTCACTCTGAACTTTCCCGTCCGCATCCAGCAGGAGCACCCGACCGCCGAGTTCGACCCCGGCCATGCGAACCGTTTCATCGATCCCGCGCGCGTCCGCCCGGCTCAGATCGCTTGCCGCCCTGACCGCCCATTTCTCCAGCCCCGCGCGGTCGCTCTGTATCCGCATGCCAAACAGGTAATCCCCAAGCAGATTGGTCAGCATCCCCGCCATGAGCAGAAAAGACAGTCCGATAATGAAAAAAAAAGCCAGCATGACTTTCCATCTGATGCTGGCGAAAGGTCTGCTATTCATTCCGGTCAGTAAAATAATATCCTACGCCCCATTTGGTGAAGATGAATTCGGGCTGCGTCGGATTCCTCTCCACCTTTTCCCGCAGGCGGCGTATGTGCACGTCGACTGTCCGCTCATCCCCCGAATAATCATTCTTCCAAACCGCGTCAAGCACTTCCTCCCGGCTGAAAACACGTCCGCGGTTGGTGATGAAAAGGTTGAGCAGGTCAAACTCCTTGGCGGTCAGGCGGATCTCCTTCCCGTCAAGGGTGACCGACCGGTTCACGGAATTGACGGTCAGATCGCGCACCCTGATGATCTTGCTGTCTTCAGACGGAACGGCGGGGGCCGCTCGCCGGAGGATCGTCTTGATCCGCGCCTTGACCTCCAGAATATTGAAAGGCTTGGTCATATAGTCATCCGCGCCGTACTCAAGACCAAGGATCTTATCCATGTCTTCGCCCTTCGCGGTGAGCATGATGATGGGAACGTTGCTGATCTCCCTGATCCTCTGGCAGACGATCACGCCGTCCAGTTTGGGCAGCATGACGTCAAGCAGAACAAGGTCGACCTGGTTGTTCATGAAGGCCTGCAGCGCTTCCTCGCCGTCATAAGCCGTCAGCGTCTCATAGCCGTCTTTCTCCAGCGTGTATTTCAGGCCTTTGATGAGAATCGGCTCATCATCCACCAGCAGGATTCGCTTGGCCAACTCTGTTCATTCCTTCCTTGCGCTCAGGAATACCGAGCATACTGAGATTTATTATAACAAAGCGAACCAAAAAAGCAAGCGAAACGCAATAAAAACTTCACATTTCGGACACAGCGGCTGTTGATATACGCCTGAGAATTCAGACAAGCCCCCTCAGGTCGCCCTTTTCAATGGCTCTGATCAGTGACAGATAGGTCATCGCGGTATCAAAGCGAGCATCATGAAATGCCCCCGATACTCCAAACCATTCCTGCGCCTGCTTGATGGTCTCCTCCTCGCTGATGCCATAGTAAGCTGCAAGTTCGGACAGTTTCGGCGGCTTGGGCCGCCCCGTCATGACCTTGCGCTGCATGTTCATGATGCCGGAGGCATAGTTCATGGTGCAGAACGTTTTCAGTTTCTTCAGTTTCAGGCCGCAGCGCTCCATCTCAACGCGCAGATAACGCTCATCCGCGGAAACGTTGTGTCCGACAGCAAGATCACAGGCATTGAAATCAGAAAGGATCTCCGCCGCCCTGTCTTCAAAATACCGGCCGCCGGAAAGCTCAGAAAGCATCCCCATGCTGAATCCATGAACTTCCTGCGCGCCAGGGGACATATCATCAACAGAAAAGAAGTGGCAGCGGCCGCTGACCCGGCCGTCTTCCACTGTCAGATAGGCCAGCTGGCACAGCTGCCCAGGGATCAGGTCGGTCGCCTCTGTGTCGAATACAATCAGGCGCATGCAGTCCGGCTCAATCCAAAGCTTCGACTTTCTCGATATTCCGCTTGTGTCCCAGGACAAGAAGGCTGTCCCCGACGTCAAATCTGGACTCAGCGCTCAGATCCATCAGCATCTCCCCATTCCGATAGATGGCGAGGACAGATACCCCATAATGCTTGCGCACGTCTATCTCCCTGAAGCTGTGACCGGTCCAGCTCCGGGGGCAGCTCAGCTGAACGATGACGTAATCGCCGTGCAGGTTGATCAAATCCAGGATATGCGGATTGACAAGGGAATATGCGATCCTCTCCCCCATATCCCGCTCCGGGAAGACAACGCGGTCCACACCCAGCTTCAGCAATACCTTCGCGTGCATCGCATCCGACGCCTTGGCGATGATGTACTTCGCTTCCATTTCCCTGCACATGATGGACATCAGGATGGAATGGTGCAGATCATCCCCGATCGCAACGATCGCCGCATCGAAATTGCGGATGCCCAGAGACCGCATCGTTTCCTCATCGTTGGTGTTCACCTGGATGGCGTTGGTCACATAGGGCGCGATGGCGGCCACGCGCTGCTCGTCCGAATCCACCGCCAGCACCTCATGCCCCAGTTCACACAGTTTACGGGCCAAAGCTGATCCGAACCGACCGATCCCGAAGATGATGTATTGCCGCCTGCTGCTGATTGACATTCTTTCCTCCAATATTACTGGCTTGTACCATTCAGCCAACGATGACCTGCTCCTCAGGATAACGGATTCCGACTGTCGGGCCTGCGTTTCGCCTGGTCAGGCTTAGCATCATGGTCAAAGGCCCGATGCGGCCAAGGTACATCAGGACGATCAGCCAGGTCTGTGCGCTGCTGCTTAGTTTCTCTGTGCCGATTGCGCTGAGTCCGACAGTGCCCAGGGCGGAGGCTTCCTCAAACAGGAGGTCGACCACTTTGAACCCTTCCGCTTCTTCAAAGGATGATAAATATACCAGTCCCGCCGCCAGCAGGGAAAAGCTGATGAAGAAGATGCTCAGGGCTGTCCTGAGGATCACGGGTGACAGGCGCCTGTGGAAAGCATGAACATCCTCGCGGCCGTTGAATACGCTGCGTACCAGCGCAAACAGGACAAAAATGGTCGTCACCTTGATGCCGCCGCCGGTTGAAACCGGGGAAGCACCGATGAACATCAAGAAGGACGAAACCAGCTTGCTCGCGTTTCTCAGCCCGCTTTGCCGGAAAGAAGCAAAACCCGCGGTGCGGGTCGTGACCGCTTGAAACCAGGCATTCAGGACCTTCCCGGCCGGTCCCATGCCGCTATCAAGGGTGAGGGGGTTGTTCCATTCAACCGCGGCAAAAAAGAGGCAGCCACCGGCCAGGAGAATGCCGGTCATCACCAGGACGATCTTGGTATGCAGCGTCATTTTCCTGAAACGGAACCTGCTGCTCATCAGATCCGCCAGAACAGCGAAACCCAACCCGCCGACAACGATCAGCCCGGAAACCGTCAGCAGGACGAAAGGTTCTCTCTGAAACTGCGACAGGCTCCCCGCGCTGCCGAACAGGTCAAAACCCGCATTGCAGAAAGCGCTGATCGCATGGAAAGCCCCGTAATAGGTTCCTTTCCAGAATCCATACATCGGGATGAAACGAAGGGACAGAAGGATGGTCCCCGCCAATTCAACGGTAAAAACGATCAGCATGAACCGGATGGTCGTCCGCACCGTTCCGGACAGGCCGGGCATGTTCATCGTCTCGTGAAGCAGTATGCGGTTCCGCAGGCTGATCCGTTTACCGGTCAGCACCAGCACTGAAGTCGCGAAAAGCATAAAGCCCAGGCCGCCCAGCTGGATGAGGCAAAGAATGACGATCTCCCCAAAAATGGAATAACTGCCGGCAGTATCGATGACTGTCAGCCCGGTCACGCAGACTGCGCTGGTCGAGGTGAAAAGGGCTGCCAGGGGCGTGATCCTGGCCCCCTGCTCTTTTGCGAATGGCAGAAGAAGCAGCCCTGTGCCTGTAAGGATGATCGCCAGAAAACCAAGGGCCAGAACCTTGGATGGACTGATGGGCCCCCCGCCCTTCTTTGATTGACTCATTTAGATCCGCATTCTATCAGGATACAAGGAAAAGAGGGTGAACAACGGCACTGACCGTCGCACAACCCTCGGAGGTAAAATGTCCGGATTCAGCGCCCCTGTTCTTTGTCGCTTTCTTCATCGTTTTCAATTTCATCATCGTCCTCAGCCTCATCGTCCTCGTGCTCAGGAAAGAAGGGCTGCTGACACTCGGGGCAGAGATAGTCTTCCTCGAAATCAAAGTCCGTGATGTCAAACCGTGTCTTGAATCCGCAGTGCGGGCACTCATACTCCACGACGGAATCCCCGTCGGTGTCTTCATCGTCCTGCGAATCCTCGTCGTCATCTTCATAGACGGCGTCTTCCAGAGCGACAAGGTCCTCGTCCAGATTGTCCAGATACTCACCCATCTCTTCCTGGCTTTCCTGGATCGTCTTGATCTCTGCCGCCATTGCGTCCAGCACGTCAAGGATCTTCAGCAGCAGTTTGTGTTCCTGGGTATCTTCCTTCAGGTTCATCCCATCGGCCAGGCCCTTGACATATTCCACTTTTTTAAACAGATCGCCCACTTTGTTCTCCTGTTCTGCACTTCGTGCCCGTTTAGGATCGTGAAAGGTATTCGCCAGTCCTGGTATCGATCTTGATGACGTCCCCGATGTTGATGAACAGCGGAACCATCAGGGTATACCCGGTCTCAGTCGTCGCCGGCTTGTAGGTGGTCGAAGCGGTGTCGCCCTTGAAGCCCGGCTCTGTCTGGGTGATCTCCAGATCCACAAAGTTCGGCGCTTCGACCGAAAAGGCGGAACCCTTGAAGAAACGGATGTTGACGTTGGTATTCTCCTTGACGAAGCGGACCGCATCCTCGACCTGGCTGTAATTCAGCGGCATTTGTTCGAAGGTCTCGGGGTCCATAAAATAGTACAGAGTGCCGTCGTTGTACAGGTACTGCATTTCCTTGGTCTCAATGATCGCCCGCGGCATCTTGTCAGTTGGGTTGAAAGTCCGCTCGATGACAGCGCCTGTCATGATGTTCTTGATCTTTGTGCGGACAAAGGCCGCGCCCTTGCCTGGCTTCACGTGCTGAAAATCAACGATGTTCCAGACGCCGTCCTCCCACTCAATGGTAATGCCTTTGCGGAAATCACTGGCTGTTATCATTTCTCTCCCTCCAATAATTGAGAATCAGGCTTACAGAACGCGAAGCTCCCTGGGTGAATGTACAAGCGGGCGGGCGCCTTCTTCAGTAATGAGACAGGTGTTTTCGACCCTTACCCCGCCAAGGCCAGGGATATAGATGCCCGGCTCGACAGTGATCACGTGACCCGGCTTGAGGATCTCCGTGCATTTTGGATTCAGCCTGGGGTCTTCGTGGATGTCGATGCCGAGGGCATGGCCGAGGCCGTGTCCAAATCTGTCGCCATATCCTGCGTCGCCGATCCTCTTGCGGGCGATCGCATCGACGTCCCGGCAGGTCTTTCCGGGAGCCAGGGCATCCTGGCACTCCATCTGTGTTCTCAGTACGATATCGAAGATCTCAAGCATCCTGCTGTCAGCATGGCCAATGGCGACGGTCCGGGTCATATCCGCACAGTATCCCCTGTACTTCGCACCGAAATCGAGGGTGATCATGTCGCCCTTCTGCACCTTCCGCTCCCCGGCGATCGCGTGCGGAAGGGAACCGTTGGCACCGGAAGCGATGATCGTGTCAAAAGCAGTCCCGTCCGCGCCCAGTTCAAGCATCTGATAGTCCAGTATCCGCTTGATCCCGTTCTCGCTCATGCCCGGTCTGATCTTTGTACAGATCATCTCGAATGCCTGATCAGAGATGGCGCAGGCTTTTTCGATCAGCGCGATCTCCTCAGGATCCTTGATCTGGCGCAGCTTTTCCGGCGCATTCTCAAGCGGCTCGAACCGAATCACGCCAAAAGCATCCTCAAGCCGGGCTTTGGCCCGCACGGTGAGGTGATCGTCTTCATACAGCGCGGTTTTGATCTGCTCCTGCCGAAGCAGCCCGGCCGCGACCTGTGCGTGATCCAGAACATTGCTGATGGCATGAACGGAAAAGCCAGGCGCCTGCGCCTGTGCCTGTTCCGTATAGCGGAAATCTGTCACGATCGCCCGCATGGTCCGGGAGATGACGATGAACCCTTCACCAGTGAATCCGCTGAGGTAGAACATGTTGGACGGTCTGTGAATGAGAACACAGGAATCTTCAGCGATCCCAGCGCTCTCAATCAGCCGGCTCAACCTGTCGCTCATCGTTCTGGCCTCCCTGAAAAGAATCCATTTGTCAGTTTACCATATCTGATTTGGCTTTGCTACAATTTTTACTGTTTGCTTTACGATTTTGTCCTGTTATGCCTGCCGATCCAGCTCATCCTCTTTTCGTGGACCGCACCTTGCCACGCGAAATCACTGCGCATGGGTCCGCTGATCATACGCTTCCCATAAAGGCGCGTAAACGCTGACCGCATACTCATGCTCCGCCAGAGTCCTGGAGAAATGCAGCTCGCCATTGTTGGGATCCTTGGAGCAAAAATACAGGAATCCATCAGCCAAAAACTGTTCGTCCGGGTACAAGGCAGCATGGATGGCGCGGGGCGAAGGGCTGCAGATCGGCCCTGGCGGAAGCCCTTTGACCAGATAGGTGTTGTAGGGAGACTGGACGGAAAGGTCGTTCTGATTCAGTGCCATCCTCAAAGTGCCAGTGACGTACTTGACGGTCACGTCGCTCCCCAATGACATGTTCTGTTTCAGTCTGCCGTGAAACACGGCGGAAACCTTGGCAAAGTCAGGCTCCTTGGCTTCTTTCTCTATCAGGGAAGCCAGGGTGATCACCTGGTCCATGCTCATCCCAAGCTCCTCAGCACGCAGATGGTACTCTTCCTTGTACACAGCCTCGGTCTGCGACAGCAGTTTTTTGAGGATGTCATCCTCGCTTGCGTCCGTATAGAGCTCATAGGTGTCCGGCGCAAGGTATCCTTCCAGGACGTATCTGCGCTGCTGCGCAGTATTGGAACTCAGCACGTCGGCAATATAGTAGTAATCGCTGAATAAAAGGCCGGTCCTGCATTTATTGAGGAAGGAATCCCTGTCCTTGATGATCCCCTCCTTGAGCAGGTAATCCGCTGTCGTCTCGATGGTCCATCCCGGGATGACGGTCATGCTGCGGACGATCGGCTTTCCGTCGCCGCGCGTCAGCTGCTCCGCGATCTCACCGATGGTCATGCTTCGGCTGAGCGTGTATTCACCGGCTTGTATCTTCTGCCCAAACCCCATAAAGTCAGAGTAGTACTTGAATACAGACCGGTTCCTGATCAGGTTCTGGTTCTGCAGATTGTTGGATACCCTGGTCAGGCTGTCCCCGCTGCTGACGGTAAAAGTGATCGGCGTCTTATCCGCAGGATCGATCGGGTCGATCAATACAGCGCTGATCTTCCCCCAGGCGAAGGAGATCACGCCGATGAGGAGCAGCAGCGAACAGGCAAAGATGATGACAGGGCGGAGAATGTTCCATATCCAGCTGTACCAGTACAGGCCGTATTCCCGCTCCTCAACGAGCGATTCATAAGTATAATCCTGTTCAGGGTGCCTTCTCATTTTGATCCTTACATCCCGGGCAGCTCAAGGCTCAGCCCGGACGCTGAGGAGATCATGTTGTAGATGTCTGCCAGCGCTCTCTGAAGCCTCATCTCTGCCAGCAAGAAACGGGACGTGTCCGTACCGGCATACAGCAGGGAGGAAATCTGCTGAAAGCGGGACAGCTCATCGCTGTCCACGCTGCGCCCTGCCATGGAAGTGAGCTGCACCGCCACCTGCAGGCGTCTGTACTCCTTCAGCAAGGCACGCGTGGTCTCATTTTCTTCCACAACGGCTTTCAGTTCCCGGTACTCCCTGACTTCCTCGGACTCCCTGATCTGAGCAGCCAGGAGATTGGCCGCGTCGTAATTCATAATACGTCCTTCAATAGAAAATGACCGGGGAGCAGCCAGGCTGTCAAGCCCGGCCCTCCTACACGGTCATCATAGCACACTTCAGCCCAGGTCAACAATCACAGGCAGGACCATCGGGTTTCGCTTGATCTTGTCATTGAGATAACGGCGCAGCTCGTCCTTGATCCGGTTCTTGATCACCGGCCAGTCACTGCCCTGGATCTGTTCATAGGAATCAATGATATTTCGGACCACCTCGCGCGACTGCTCAATGATGTCCTCATTCTCGCGCACGAAGACAAAACCGCGGGAAATGATGTCCGGCCCTGAGATCAGCGTGTTCTGAGCGCGGTCAAAGGCCAGGGCCACGATGATCAGGCCTTCCTGGCTCAGGTGTTTCCGGTCGCGGAGCACCGCGTTGCCGACGTCGCCGATGCCAAGGCCGTCGATCAGGATCGTGCCGGTCGGAACGATCCCTGCAATCGAGAGCTCCTCATCATTCATGGCGATGATCTGCCCGGCTTCAGGCAGAATGATATTTTCACGCTTGGCCCCCAGCATCTCGGCCAGCTCAGCGTGCTGCCACAGCATGCGGTATTCGCCGTGCACCGGAATAAAATACCTGGGTTTTACCAGCGTATGCATGAGCTTGAGCTCTTCCTGACAGGCATGTCCGGACACATGGACTTCGGCCAACGCCTCATAGATCACCTCAGCGCCGCATCGATAAAGCTGGTTGATCACCCTCGAGACGAAGATCTCATTCCCGGGGATGGGTGTCGCTGAGATGATGACTTTGTCAGACTGCTTGATCTGGAGCTTGCGGTGTTCTGCGAAAGCCATCCGGGTCAGGCCGCTCATCGGCTCTCCCTGTGATCCTGTCGTCAGGACAAGGATCTGATCGTCCCGATAACGGTCCAGATCATCCATTTCGATCAGGCTTTCCCGCGGGATAGTAAGATAGCCCAGATCCATGGCGACGGTTGATGTATTGATCATGCTGCGTCCGATGAAGCATACTTTTCTGCCGTATGTGATCGCGCAGTCCACGACCTGCTGTACGCGGTGGATATTGCTGGCGAACATCGCGATGATGACACGGCCTTGAGCGCTCAGGATCTGCTGGTTGAAGGTTTCCGCGACTTTCCGCTCACTCATGGTATACCCAGGCCGCTCCACGTTGGTGCTGTCGCACAGCAGCGCGAGGGCGCCGCGCTCGCCGATCGCGGCAAGGGTGCTCAGATCCGTGACCTCCCCTGTGACGGGGGTGAAATCGATCTTGAAGTCACCTGTTGCGACGACTGTCCCGGCAGGGCAGGTGATCGCCAAGGCGTACGCTCCCGCGATGGAGTGGTTGACCCTGATGAACTGCACGGAAAAGCAGCCAAGCTGAACCGTCTCGCGCGGTTTTACCGGAAAGGCCTGGATGTTGGTGATGTGGTGTTCGCGCAGCTTGTTTTCAATCAGCGCGAGCGTCAGCCCGGACCCATAGATCGGGACCTGGATCTTGTCAAGGACGTACGGCGTGGCACCGATATGGTCCTCATGCCCGTGCGTAAATACAAAAGCGCGGATCTTTTCCCTGTTGGCGATCAGGTAACTGATGTCCGGGATCACCAGGTCGATGCCCAGCATATCCTCCTTGGGAAAAATGGATCCGCAGTCCATCACGATGATGTCATCCCCATACTCAAACACGGTGATGTTTTTGCCGATCTCGTCGATGCCGCCCAACGGCAGAATTTTCAACTTAGGTTTCTCTGACACTGGTTCCTCCTTGGATGTGATTCCTTTATACAAAATCAAATCTCTTTCCAAATTTTTGTTACAGGGACTGCGCTTCTTCGCCCTCATCCCTGCCGGTTGCTCCTGTTTCCACTGCTGTTTGCTGATCTGTTCCCTGGCCGGGGTATACGGCCACAATGCGCGGCTGCCATTTTTCCAGCCGCCCCATCTTTCGGTCCAATCGCTTGATGATACCCAACCCAAGGAACAAGCCGGCAAATCCTACCGTCACGGTCTTGATTTCATCCGTGGGAGAGATCCCTGTTCCCAGCGCGAGCCCGGCAATCAAACCGGCCAGGGGAACGAGGTAAGTCACTGCTGATGCCTTGAGCACTCTGGCATCCGGCATCTCGACGTCGACCATGTCCCCCTCATGCGCGTTCCCGTTGATTTTCACACGCGCGTCATCCCTTCCGCTGCCGCACATGCCGCAGGATTCGCAGGCTTCCATACGGGAGAAGCAGACTTCCAGGATGTTTCCTTCCGCCTGAATGACTTTACCGGTTCTGATCATATGTCCTCTCAGCGACTTGTTAGTCATACTATCACAAGCAATAGCCTGTGTACAGTGGTCAATAGTAAAAATCCTCCGATGGTTTCGGAGGATGTTTGGGATCCGGCGGCGACCTACTCTTCCGGGCCGTTACCAGC
>CAZVSG010000011.1:0-3347 GCA_964629345.1 uncultured Christensenella sp.
CTCGTCGGGTTTGGCACCAAGGCAGGCATGTTCCCGATGCACGGCTGGCTGCCGACCGCCCACCCCGTCGCGCCGGCACCTGCCAGCGCGGTGCTCTCAGGGGTCATCACCAAGGCCGGGGTGCTGTGCATTTTCCGGATGGTCTTTTATGTGATCGGCCCGGACTTCATCTGCGGCACCTGGGTGCAGTGGGCCCTGCTGGGGTGCGCAGCCATCACCGTGTTCATGGGATCCATGCTGGCGCTGAGGGAGAAGGTGCTGAAAAAACGTCTGGCCTACTCCAGCGTTTCACAGGTGAGTTACGTCCTCTGCGGGCTGTACATGCTCGACGGCATGGCCCTTGACGGCGCGCTGCTGCAGCTCGTCTTCCACGCGCTGACCAAGGACGCGCTCTTCCTGTGCGCCGGTGCCATCATCTTCAAGACCGGGATCACCAGGGTCGAGGAGATGCACGGCCTGGGCCGGCGGATGCCCTGGACCATGTGGATGTTCGCCATCTGCGCGATCTCGCTTGTCGGCATCCCGCCGCTGGGCGGCTTCATCGCCAAGTGGTACATCGCCGAGGGCGCATTGATGGCAGGCGTTCCGGTGTTCAGCTGGCTGGTTCCCATTGTGCTGCTGATCTCCGCGATGCTGACCGCGGGCTACCTCCTGCCGCCCAGCGTCTCCTCCTTTTTTGGCGGCATGGCGGACGGAGAGGCCGTTTCGGCCCTTCCCAAGGCGGAGCCTGGCCTGATGATGCTTGTCCCCATCCTGATCATGACCCTGGCCATCGCCGTGCTGGGCATCTTCCCCAACTTCATGATCCAGACCTTCAACAGCCTGGCCAAATCCCTCTTCTGACCGGGCATGAAAGGGAACGTATGATGCTTTTTGCGGCCATTGCACTGCCGGTCATCGCCGGTGCGCTCCTTCCGGCCTTCCGCTGGAAACGGGACAGCGCACGCGGCTGGTATGTCATGGCCTTCACGCTGCTGACCTCGTTGATCGCGGCGGTCCTGCTGTTTTCTGACGTGCCGCGCCTTGACCTGATCCGCATCAATGAACGCCTCACCGTCACGCTGAAACTTGATGACGCGGGACGTATTTTCACGGCCCTGATCGCGCTGCTGTGGCCGCTAACCTCCCTGTATGCGCTGTCCTACATGAAGGACGAGGAGAAGAAGGACTCCTTCTTTTCCTTCTTCATGATGAGTTTCGGAGTCACCCTCGGCATCGCGCTGAGCGCCAACCTGCTGACGCTCTACGTCTTCTATGAGATGATGTCGCTGTCGACCCTGCCGCTGGTGCTGCACGGGGGCAAGGCAAAATCCGTTTCCGCCGGCCTGAAATACCTCTATTACTCCCTCGGCGGGGCCGCCTTTGCCTTCATCGGCCTGGTCTACCTGGTCTACTACGCGGGCACGACGGACTTTGTCCCCGGCGGCCTGTTCCAGGGTGTCGTCGTGGAGCGCGCGTCGCAGCTCCGGCTGGGCTACCTGCTCTGTTTCCTGGGTTTCTCCGTCAAGGCGGCGGTGTTCCCGGTCCACGGCTGGCTGCCGTCAGCGTCGGTGGCCCCTACACCGGTCACAGCCCTGCTGCATGCGGTGGCCGTCGTCAAGTCGGGCGTGTTCGCCATTATCAGGGTCACCTATTTCTGCTTCGGCGCGCTGATCATCAGGGGCAGTTATGCCCAGTACGTCCCTCTGGCGCTGACCGCCTTCACGATCGTCTTCGGCTGCTCGATGGCGCTGAAGGAAAAGAACCTGAAGCGCAGGCTCGCCTACTCCACCGTGTCCAACCTGTCCTACATCCTCTTCGGCGCTATGCTGCTGACCCCGCAGGGGCTGACAGCGGGGCTGATGCACCTGGTGTTCCATGCCCTGATGAAGATCACGCTGTTCCTCACGGCCGGCGTATACAATATCCGTGCAGAGATAAAGGATGTCCGGCAGCTGCGCGGCATCAATTCCGTCTGGCCGGCCCTCGGCGCGGTGTTCGTGCTGGGCAGCCTGGCGATGACCGGCATCCCCCCTTTCATCGGTTTCATCAGCAAGTATGCGCTGGCTGACGCCGCTTTCAAGACCGGCGGCCTTCTTCCGGTCCTGGGGACGGCGGCGCTGCTCATCAGCTCGCTGCTGACAGGGATCTACCTCATGGTGCCGGCAGTGATGATGTATACGGGCAAACGGTCCAAGGGCGATCCCGTGATCATGCCGGTGGAGCCGGGTATGCGCCTGACGCTGTACGCGCTTTGCGCGATGGTCCTGGCGCTGAGCTTCTACAGCATGCCCCTGATCGACTTTCTGACGCGGACAGCGTCGGGCCTGGTATAAGGAGGTGAGGATGGCATGAATCTGATCCCGGTCGTATTGATCCTGCTGCCTTTCCTTGCCGCCGGTCCCGCGTACGCGCTTGGCAAACGCAAGCCGCAAAATGGATATGCGCTGCTGATCGCAGTCACGGCGATCCTGGCCGGGCTGTCCTGCCTCCTAATGGCTTCAGGGCAGGAAGTCAGCTTCCGTTTGCCCGGCGCGCTGGGGCTGGGCCTGAGCCTCAGGGCTGACGGATTCCGGTCGCTGTATGCGGCGGTGGCATGCTTCATGTGGATGATGACCTCCCTGTTCACACCCGAATACATGGCGCACGGACACCGCCAGGGGAGATACTGCCTGTTCACGCTGCTGACCCAGGGGGCCACCGTCGGCGTGTTCCTGTCCGACGACCTGATCACCGCCTTCGTTTTCTTTGAGATCCTGTCCTTTACAAGTTACTGCTGGGTGATCCACGAGGAGACGCCGGGGGCGATGCGCGCGGGGCAGACCTATCTGGCCATCGCGATCCTCGGCGGCATGGCGATGCTGATGGGCCTGATGCTGCTGAAGGCGCGCATCGGATCCCTCCAATTTGACGGTCTGATCCATGCCGCGCAGAGCGTCAGTAAAAATGACCTTTCCCTGCCGGGCGCGCTCATCCTGGCCGGTTTTGGAGCGAAAGCCGGCATGTTCCCGCTGCACGTCTGGCTGCCCAAAGCCCATCCGGTCGCGCCTGCTCCCGCCAGCGCCCTGCTCTCAGGCATCCTGACCAAGGTCGGCATCTTCGGCATCCTGGTCATCTCCAGCCGCCTGTTCCTGGGCGACCTGATCTGGGGCAACCTATTGCTCATCCTGGGCCTGATCAACATGCTCCTGGGCGCTCTGCTGGCGCTGTTCTCGGTGGATCTGAAGCGTACGCTGGCCTGCTCATCGATGAGCCAGATCGGCTTCATCCTCCTTGGCATCGGCCTGCAGGGTCTTTTGGGAGAGCACAACGCGCTGGCCGCCCAGGGCACTGTCCTGCACATGCTCAACCACAGCCTCATCAAGCTG
>CAZVSG010000011.1:3357-6000 GCA_964629345.1 uncultured Christensenella sp.
CCTCGCATACCTCGACGGCCCGCAGACCTTCTTGCTGCTGCTGTTCATGTCCGCAGGCGTCGTCTACCTCAACGTCCATCGCCTCAACCTCAATGACATAAAGGGGTTCGGCCGCGGGAAACGGGGGCTGATGGCCTGCTTCCTGATCGGGGCCGCCTCCATCAGCGGGATCCCGCTGTTCAGCGGCTACGCGAGCAAGACGCTCCTTCACGAAAGCCTGCTGGAGTACGCGGCGCACCTTGAGCACCTTGGAGGGAATGCCTTTCCGTATCAGGCAGCCGAATGGCTGTTCGTGATCACCGGCGGGCTGACCTTCTGCTACATGCTCAAGCTGTTCATCGCGGTCTTTGTTCAGAAACACCCGACGAAACAGGCTGAGTATGACAGAATAGGCCGGAGCATGCGTCCGATGTCCGGGATCGCGCTGGGCGGTTCCGCCCTGCTCCTCTTCCTGCTGGGGCTTTATCCGGAAGGGATCCTGACCCGGCTGGCCAACCTGTCCCTGCCTTTCCTTCACGCGCATGAGCCGGAACATGCGGTGCATTATCTGACCGGCGTCAATCTGCTTGGCGCGGCGAAGTCCCTGTTCATCGGGGCGGCGCTCTACCTCCTCGTCGTTCGGAAATGGCTGATCCAGCCGGATGAAGCGGGCGTCCCCAGATACGCGGACCGCTGGCCCGCATGGCTTGACGCTGAAGAAAAGCTGTACCGGCCGCTGCTTGAGGTGCTTGTCAAACTGGGCATGCTTGCTTCCACGCCGCTTGACTGGTTCATGGACCGGCTGGTTTTTCCGTTCATACAGAAGATGTCCGCTGCCCTGGCAGCCTGTCTGGACGCTGTGGAACGCCTGTTTCCCGCGGTCAGCTCGATGGCTACCTTCCTCTCAAGGACGGCTGAGGTGGTCGTCGAAGGCACGGCCCTCTTCCTGATGCGCACAGTGTTCCGGCGGAACAGGGAAAGGCTGTCCACGGTACCGGTAGGCAACCGGTTCACCTATACACTCGGGCGCTTCGCCGACACACTTTCTACCGGACTGCGGCGGTTCTTCGGCATGAAGCCGTCGGAGAAACGCTATATCATCCTGTTTGCCGCGGCCTGGGACACCGCGCAGAATACCCGGCGCCGCATCCAGCGTACGCTGTCATTCAGCCTGATCCTCTTCGCATTCGGGCTGGTGGTCCTTCTGGCGGTCCTTCTGGCCAGGTAAGTTGATCCATCTTCAGTAAAAAAGCAGCCGTTTGAGGCTGCTTTTATGATGCTGTACAGGGCTGGGCTTTTATGGACTACTCCACCACTTCCCCCGTCATGGCCTGCCAGGCTTTGCGGATCGCGCGCTGGTTGGATGCCCCGTAATCCGGGTCGTTGCGGTTGACTTCATCCGTATCGCGCAGGAAATGGATACACAGGTGCCCGCCGAAGCCGTTCTCGCTGACCGCTCCGGTCAGATGCGGCCGGTTGTGCATTGACGCCAGCGTCCATCGCCCGTCAGGCAGCTTGACGTAGACCGGGTTGATGTTCCAAGATGGCGATCCGAATGCCCGGTTCATCAATTGGGTGTCGCGCCAGGTTGCCGGTTCCGAATCGGCATGGTTGCCCATGGAGTAGAAGCGGACGGTGAAGCTGATATCGCTGGCAGGGTGATAGACCGTCGCCTGCTGGCCGCCGGAAGCGCTCTTCTTGACGTCGTCAAACCAGTGAAGCAGCTTGACCTGGGAAACAGACGGCCCTTGCCCCTTCCCCTCCGCAGCGCCCAGTTCCGCTACAGGTGTGCTGAATCCCTTGGCGCCGGAGGCATACAGCGCGGCTTGCGTCACAGGATTGGCAACCCCCGTGATAGGAAGACCGTTCCGCTGCTGAAACCCGACCACGGCCTGATGGGTGGGTATGTCAAACGTACCGTTCACGCCCAGCGGATAGCCCAGCGCGAGCAGCTCCTGCTGCATGGCTGAAATCGCCTTGTCCGACCCGTCTTTATTATCGATCCGCAGGGTGGAATAACTCAGCGGCGGGCTGTCCGCGCTGCGGACGGCGGCGCTCAGGAGGACTGAAGCGCTCTGGCTTCCGAAAACACCGTCCTGGGTCAGTGCGTTCTGTTTCTGAAAATGCATGACCGCCTGTTTGGTCATCTCATCATACGCGCCAGTGACCAGGCAATTGTACTTCAGCGCGATCAATCTGGTCTGAAGGGCTGTAACGTCATCACCCTGATTCCCGGTCCTGAGCGTGCGGGGAAACAGATCGGCCGGCCCGGGTTCCGACGAAGGCGTCGGTATCTGGGTCGGGGACGGAACAGGGGTCGGAGCCGGCGTCTGCTCAAAACGCAGGAATGACGCCATCACATAGCCCTGTTTGCCCTGATACTCGACTTTGCACCATTCCGCTGTGCGGCTTAGGATCTGCAGCCTGGTCCCAAACGGGATCTGGCCGATGAGGTTGTTCTGCCCGGTCACAGGCGCACTCCTGAAGTTCAGCGTGCGTCCGTTGGCGGTATTGACGATCCCCTCACCGGCGTCGGATACCGGCGGCGTGACATCTGCCGTCGGCTGCGCTGTGGGCTTTGTTTCCGGGGCGTCATACCGAAGGAAAGAATCCAACACATAGCCGGTCCTGCCTTGATAGCTGACCTGGCTCCAGGTCCCAAGG
>CAZVSG010000011.1:6010-34884 GCA_964629345.1 uncultured Christensenella sp.
ACCTGTGCGTCAAAGGGGATCTGCGCAATGACGTTGTTGCCGCTGGACGCATTGTTTCTCATGTTCAGGCTGCCCTTGTTCCCCGTGAAGACGTATGCGGTCTGCGTATCAGAGGGTCCCCCCGGCACGGCCGTGGGTGCCGGCGTCGGGGCCGACGTCCCGGGGGTCTGTGTCGGAACAGGGGTCATGATCACCTCTGTTGGGGCTGTCGTCACTGCGGGCTGCGTCGGAGCGGGCGTGCTTTCACCGAACCTCAGGTAGATTGAAAGAACGTATCCTGTTCTCCCCTGCCAGGAAACCCTGGCCCATTGACCGCTTCCTCCGATGACCTGGACGGCCTCGCCGAAGGGGATCTGCGCGATGACGTTGTTGCCGCCGGACGCACTGCTTCTCAGGTTCAGGCTGCCCTCGTTGGCTGTGAAAACAGCCGCGGCTCCCTGAGTACCCTCGCTTGCCGGCGCAGGCGTTGGGGTCGGGTCTGCCTCAGGAGCGGGACTGGCGGATGGGTTGTCCGGTGGCTGAAACTGCGGGGCAAGGCGGTACAGTTCGCTCAGTGTCTGATCCCCCGCGAGTCCGTCAGTGTACAGTCCCTGTTTGCCCTGAAAGTTCTTGACCGCAGCAAAGGTAAGCGGGCCGAACTTGGCGTCCACTTTTTCCAGATATCCCAGATCATTCAGCGCTGACTGCATGAGGCGGACCTGTTCACCTGACATGCCGGGCCTGATCGTCTCATAAATGCGGGCAGACGCTGAAAAAGCCGGCAGCATCGTGCACAGGAGGATGAGGGATATCCTGCGGCAGTGAAGGGTCCTTCTTGCTTTTGGAAGACGGTGTACATTCATGGGAATAAAATATCATATTATTTCCAAGTTGTAAAGAGTTATTACAATTTTATTACGATTTCTTCCGGCTCGTTTCATCCGTCACTGATCCTGACAGCGCGGCAAACTGATCAAGGGTCAGCCGTTCCCCCCGGATGTCTTCCGGCAATCCGGCGTCAGAAAGGCAGCGCAGGGCTTGCTCCCGGGTGAATCCAAAGGCCTTGACCAAGTTGTTGAGCATGGTTTTTCTTCTCATCGCAAACGCCGCCGAGACGACCTGACGGAAGGTTCTTTCATCCTTTACGCTGACCGCCGGCATGTCCAGATAAGGCATGACCAGAAAGACGCTGTCAACCTTGGGCGGAGGCGAAAAAGCACCGGCCGGCACCCTGAGCGCTGACCTGGGCGTGCTCCGATACGCAGCGGCAACCGCCAAAGGCCCGTACGCCGGCGTACCGGGCAAAGCCATAACACGCTGAGCCGCTTCCTGCTGGACCATGACGCTGATGCTCCTGATGGGCATGTCGGAGTGAAGCAGGCGGTTCAGGATGGGCGTGGTGAGATAATACGGCAGGTTCGCCGCTACGTGAAACGCGCCGTATCCGCGCATCAGTTCCTCAAGGTCCAGTTTCATCACGTCGCCCATGACCAGCCGGACACCGGGAGCACCGCTCAACCGTTCCCGCAGGATCATCTCCAGACGGCCGTCCGTTTCGATCGTGATGACGTTTTTGCACCGCTCCGCGAGCGCAAGGGTAAACTCGCCCTGTCCTGCGCCGATTTCCAGCACGGTGTCCTCGCCGGTCAGCGGCGTCATCGCCACCAGTTGCCGAAGGAGCCGCCCGTCGGTCAGGAAGTTCTGCCCAAGCGAGATCTTGGGTTCAAATCCTTTGATCATTGAGGGCATGTGCCGCGGCATCCAGCAAAAAGCGCACTGGGGTCCTCGGCCTTCACAGCGGCCGTTCCCATCACAAGGCGTGTCGCTCCCAGACGGGTCAAACCGAAGCAGTTCTCACCCGTTACGCCGCCGTCAACGCTCAGGACCCCGGAAAAGCCCGCCGCGCGAAGATGTCCAAGCCTGTCCAGCGCTGACATGATGATCTTTTGCCCGCCAAACCCAGGCTCCACCGTCATCAGGAGGATCAGATCACACATGGACAGGTAGGGCAAGATGCGGGCAAACTCTGTCCCCGGCTTGATGGAAAGCCCCGCCCTCCGTCCGGCCCCGCGGATGGCTTTCAGCAGGGCGGGAATGTCCCTGTCGATTTCCAGATGGACGGTGATCTCATCAGCGCCCGCATCGATAAACTCGCTCAGGTACAGTCCGGGCTTGCTGATCATGAGATGGACGTCCTTTCTGACCGAGGGGAAGCGGGCATTCAGCGCTTTGACCATCCCGGGGCCGAAGGAGATGTTGGGCACAAAATGACCGTCCATGATATCCAGGTGCAGCAGGTCCGCCCCTGCGTCCAGCAGCCTTGTGACATCCCGCTCCACGTTCAGCGGATCGGCAGCCAGGATCGAAAACGCGATTTCAATCATATCGTCTGTTCCATTTCTTTCGTGTCGTCTCCAGCAGCGTCCTGTACCGGGACAGCCTGAGCGGGCTGATTTCATTCAAGAGCGCCGCTTTCGTGACAGCGCAGTCCGGTTCCCGGTCATGCAGGCAGGGAGTAAATCGGCATTGATCACTCAGGGGTCTGAATTCCGGATAATGCTCCTTGAGCTGTTCCGGCTCCAGGTCGTCAGGCAGCTCCAGCAGGCTGAACCCCGGCGTATCCAGTACGCATAATCCGTTGGATTCGATCAGGCTGATATGCCGGGTGGTCTGTTTGCCCCGGCGGATCCGGCGGCTGATCTCCCCTGTTTCCAGATCGCGCCCCGTGAGCCTTCCGATCAGAGTGCTCTTCCCGGCCCCGGACTGGCCCGCAAAACAGCTCTGATGCCCTGTCATTTCCCTGTGCAGGGCGTCAAGCCCTTCCCCCGTTTCCGCGCTGACCGCCAGTACCTTCACCCCTGACTTGGAATAGGTTTCTCCTGCTTCAGCAGCCAGGCGCGGATCCAGATCAAATTTGTTCACAGCGATCAGGGGTTTGATGTCCTGGCGGGAAGCGAAGAGGATCAGCTTGTCCGCGAGCAGGAAATCAGGTTCCGGCTCAGGCGCGAACACGATCACAAGCTGGGTGACGTTGGCGACCGGCGGCCGGACGCTGACGGAAACGCGGGGATGGATCTTTTCCAGCCAGCCATGCTCCTCCAGCTCACCGGGGGTAAAGTCGACCCTGTCCCCTACCAGGGGCACGCTGCCCTCATAGCGGAACCTGTTCCTTGCGCGCAGGATAAAGTCTCTCCCGTTTTCACCCCTGACGGTGTACAGCCCGCCGCGCCCTTGGATGATGCGCCCGACCATGCTCAGGTGCCGCCAGGTGAGGCCGAAGGGCTCGGGGCGATCGCGTCATCGGGCTGGGCATAGATGACCAGGTCCACCCTGGCGCCTTCCTCCGCCTGTTCCCCTGCCACTGGCAGCTGGGAGGCGACGCGCCCCTGCTGATCCCTGGCATCCACCTGGATCTGGCTGACATTGCCCGGCTGCAGTTTGGCGCGTTTGAGCGCGTCCACCGCTTCGGCGTACAGAAGGCCGTTCAGCTCAGGCACGACGGCCTGTCCGGCGGAGATGACCAGCTGCACGATACCGCCCGCTTCAATGACTTCACCCTCGGCCGGGCTCTGTTCCAGCACGGTGCCGCGCGGCGCCGGATCGATGTCTTCCCGGATGATCAGCAGTTCGATCCCGGTCCGCTCAGCCTCCGCCTTCGCATCGTCAAGGCGGGCCCCTTTGAACGCCGGCACCGGTTTTCTGGCCGATCCGGAGGACACCGTCAGCAGGATGACGTCCCCTTGCTTCATGATCCCGCCCATATCGATGCTTTGGGTGATCACCGTATCGATCGGTTCATCGCTGCTGACGCGCACACTTTTGACCTTGATCCCCTGAAGGCTTGCCTCTCGCATGGCCCGCTCAAGCGTGTAGCCGATCAGCAGCGGGGCGCGGGTCGTATTGACGATGTCCCGGTAAATAAAATATACACCGGTCGCCGTACCGGCGATAAGCATGATGCTCAGGAGCAGAAGAAGGACGCGCTCACGGAGTCTGCGATGGCCGCGGGAAGGATTCTGACTGCCGTTTCTGCCCTGTTTTGCGATGTGAAGGGGTTCGGCGCCCGTTGCCTTTTCCGGCAGCAAAGCCTCATGAAGCGCCTGCGCCATGAGCAGGGCAGAAGCATATCGATCCTTGGGGTCCTTCGCCATCGCCTTTTTGACCACGTTTTCTACCCTGGGAGAAACGTCCTGGGCCAGCTCATGAAGCGGTCTGGGCTCCGCCTGAACGTGCTGCATCGCCACGGCGACCGGGCTTTCCCCCTCAAAGGGTACTTTTCCTGCCAGCATCTCATACAGCACGACGCCCACGGAGTACAGGTCCGACGCGAACGTCGTGGTCTCGCCGCGGGCCTGCTCCGGGGAGAAATAATGAACAGAACCCATGACGCCCTGGCTGCCTTCGGATTCCGTGAGCGTGTTGGTTCCCACCATCCGCGCGATGCCAAAGTCAGACACCTTGATATAGCCCTGCCGGTCCACCAGGATGTTCTGTGGCTTGATGTCACGGTGAATGACCCCCGCCTCATGGGCATGCCTTAAGGCAGAGAGGATGCGGATGGCGATCTGCACCGCCGTCTCCTGGGAAAGCTTTCCGTGCTCGGCAATGATCTCCTTGAGCGTCTTTCCGTCGACAAACTCAAAGACCAGATACGGGGTAGCCGCGTTGTCGCTGATGTCCAGAAGGTTGACGATGTTGTGGTGGGACATCCGGCTGGCCGCCGTTGCCTCCCGCCGGAAACGGTCCAGGAACTCCGGGTTCGCCTGCAGTTCCTGCTTTAGGAACTTGACCGCGACCCGATGCCCGGTGCGCAGGTCCAGCGCCCGGTACACAGAGGCCATCCCGCCCTCGCCGATCAATTCCTCCAGGCGGTAGCGTTCCATCAGCACCGTTCCGATCATCCCGACACCTCAAGCAGGATCAGGGTGATGTTGTCGCGGCCGCCGCCGTCCAGCGCCAGCCGGAGCAGCGTGTCCGCCGCCGCCTCAAGGGGCATCTGCATCGCAAGGAGCAGATTCTCTTTCGTGGCGTACTCCGTCAGGCCGTCTGAACACAGCAGCCATCGGTCCAGCGGCTGCCTGTTTTCACGGATGAGATCGCATTCCAGCGTCTCATCCGTCCCTACCGCCCGGGTGACGATATTCCGGTAGGGGTAATTGCGCGCCATCTCCGGGGTGATCGCGCCGGAGCGCAATAATTCACCGACCAGGGAATGATCGGACGTCTTCTGGGTGAGGATCCCCCCGCGGTACAGGTAGGCCCGGCTGTCGCCCACATGCGCCAGGATCACATCTTCACGGCCTTCCCACAGCGCCGTCAGGGTGGTTCCCATGCCTGACAGGCTGAAATCACTCCGCTGCCGCTTCCAGATGAGCGAGTTGGCAAGCAGGACCGCATCGTTGAGCAGGCCCTTGTCGGGGGGGATGGAGAGATCCATCTCGCTCAGGCAGGCCACCGCCATGGCGCTGGCAACGTTCCCCCCGCGGTGTCCACCCATGCCGTCGGCAACCGCATACAGCGGAAACGCGCCTTCCTTGGCCAGAAGCGAGTCCTGGTTGCTCTTGCGGATCATCCCGGGGTGGGTCCTGATGGCCGTGATCATGCTTCCCCTCCGTCCCTCTCGGGCAAAAGCGGCGTCTTCAGGCGCTGCGCCCTCAGCTGGCCGCAGGCGCCCGCGATATCGTCCCCCAGCTGACGCCGCACGGTGACCGAAACGCCCAGCTGTTTTAAATCAAGGAAAAACCGCTGCACATCTTCCTTTCCGGAGGCCCTTAACTCACGCTCGGGCACGTCGTTGAGGGGAATGAGGTTGACGTGGCACTGCATGCCCCTGAGCCTTCCGGCCAGCTCCCGCGCGTGCTCCGGGCCGTCATTCACCCCCCTGATGAGGGCATATTCAAACACGATCCGCCGCCCGGTCTTCTTCAGATAGTCTCTGCAGGATAACAGCAAGCCTTCCATCGGATAGGCGGCCGCGACCGGCATCAGCTGTTTCCGGATCAAATCATTCGGCGCGTGCAGGGAAACGGACAGGGTAACGGGGAGCCCTTCCCCTGCCAGCTTCCTGATGCCCTCGGACAATCCGCAGGTGGACAGGGAGATATGCCTCAGTCCGATGTTCAGGCTGTCGGGAGAGGACACCAGGCGCAGGAAGCGGATGACATGGTCATAATTGTCAAGCGGTTCGCCGCTTCCCATCAGCACGATGTTGGAGACCTTGTCCGGCAGGACCAGACGGTTGGCGGTGTATGCCATGCCCAGCATTTCCCCTGCGGACAGATCCCGCTGCCTGCCCTTCAGGGTGCTGGCGCAGAAGGCGCATCCCATCCTGCAGCCGACCTGGGTCGAAAGGCAGAGGGTGATGCCGTGGCGGTAGCGCATCAGGACGCCTTCCACACAATGACCGTCGGAGAAACCGAAGAGCATTTTCTCCGTCCCGTCGTCTGAGGAGACGCGGCGCTCAAGGATACGGGCAGGCTGCGCGACGGAAACCTCTTCAAGCCGCGCGATCATCTCGTGCGGCAGGTTTGCCATCCCGTCAAAATCACAGCCCTTCACCAGCCAGCCATTGATCTGGCGGGCACGGAAATCCGGCCAGCCCAGGTCCTTGACAAAGGCGGCCATTTCCTCCGGCGTCAAGTCTGTCAGCAGCGTCATGTCCTGTTCATCTCCGCTTCAAGCGCGTGATAAAGAAACCTTCCAGCCCGTCGCGGTGCGGCAGCAGCTGCAGCCCGAAGGGGCCTTTCTGTTCCCTGAACGATGCGGGAATGGTCTCGGGCAGGTCATCCAGCGTGAACTCCGGATGATTTTCAAGAAAACGCTCGATCTGCCGTTCATTTTCCTGGGGGAGAATGCTGCAGGTCGCGTAGACCAGGATCCCTCCTGGCTTGACGTAGCGGCTGTTCACGGACAGAAGGGTCGCCTGCAGCGAAACAAGCGAGGAGAGGCCGTCCTGCGTCAGACGGTATTTGATGTCGGGTTTGCTGTCCATCACGCCGGTCCCGGAACAGGGGGCGTCCAGCAGCACGGCGTCCATCATCCCCTCAAACCGCTCCAGGAACACCGTGGCATCCCTGACGGCCGGGCGGATATTGTACAGCCTCAGCCTTTCCGCCTGCGCGCGGATGAGGTCCGCGCGGTGTTCGTGCACGTCCCAGGCATGGATGCGCCCGGTGTTCTGCATGCGTTCAGCCAGGTAGCAGGTCTTCCCGCCCGGCGCCGCGCAGCAGTCCAGCACCTGAGCGCCGACGCCCGGCGCAAGGGCCAGCGCCGCCAGCATGCTGCCCTCCCCCTGGATGGAAAAGCGCCCGCCCAGAAAATCCCGGTCCATGGCGATGTCAGACGCACCGCTTACCCGTATCACGCCCGGCAGCCGCCCGGGCGTTTTCGCCCAGATCTTCCTGCTCAGCAGGGTCTCAAACTCAGCCTGTGATATCAGGATCTCGTTTCTCCGCAGGGTGATGGCATGGTCCTGGCTGCGGAAAGCGATGATCGCCCTGGCTGTTTCTTCAGGATACCCGGACAGGATGAGCTCAGCCAGCCATTGGGGAATGGAATGGGTGACGCTCAGGTAATCCGTGTCCTCCTCTTTCGGCCAGGGAAGGACATCGATTGATCGGATCAGGGAGCGCAGCACGCCGTTGACAAGTCCCGTCATATCCTCAAAGCCCATTTGTCGGACCAGTCCAACGGCTTCATTGACCGAGGCGAAGTCAGGCACCCTGTCCATCAGAAGGATCTGACAGGCGGTGAGGCGCAGGACGTTGAGCACTTTCCGGTCCAGGGCGGACCGGTCGCTGAGGAACTGATCCAGCGCGAAATCCAGCTTGACAAGGTCTTCCAGCGTTTTGTAGACGATGGCGGTTGCCAGCCGCCTGTCCCGCTGGGACAGATTTGTATGATGGAAAATCTCATCCAGCGACAGGGATGCATAGCCTTCGTCGATCAGGACGCGGTTCAAAACCTGCAATGCGACCCGCCGGGCGTCCATGGTGATGGACGGCTGGGCTGGCTTGATGTCCGGTTTATACGGCTGCTTCACCGGAGCAACGCGGGGCGCCTGAGCGGGAGCAGGCCTGCCGTATTGGCCTTTTGTTGTTGAAGGTCCGTTTTCCGGCCGGGATTCGGGTCTGGGGGCGGATCTGCCCGTCCGGTCATCCTCATGTCTGCTGAAAGGTCTTGCTCCAGGTCTGGCTGGCCCTGCGGGCCGCCCGAACTGCCGCCCTTCCTGCCGGACGGGTCCTGTTTTGTCCCCTGTGTCCGCGTTTTGGGGCGCTGATCGGCTGTCAGGCTGAGGCGCGGGCTTGCCGTACGGGCCCCGGGGCGCTGCAGGTGCGTTTTCCGGCCGGGATCCGGGCCTGGGGTCAGATTTGCCCGTCCGGTCATCCTCATGTCTGCTGAAAGGTCTTGCTCCAGGTCTGGCTGGCCCTGCGGGCCGCCCGAACTGCCGCCCTTCCTGCCGGACGGGTCCTGTTTTGTCCCCTGTGTCCGCGTTTTGGGGCGCTGATCGGCTGTCAGGCTGAGGCGCGGGCTTGCCGTACGGGCCCCGGGGCGCTGCAGGCGCGCTGACTGGCTTGAATCCAGTCCTGGGGGCAGCCCTGTCCGTCCGGGGATCTTCCCGTCTGGAAAAGGGTCTTGTTCCGGGCCTGGCAGGGCCTGCGGGCCGGCCGAACTGCCGCCCGCCCTGCTTTGGATTCCCGGTTTCGTTTCCGGTTGCCCCGGCTGCGGATGGAGAGGATCCGTCAGGCAGAGGCGCAGGTCTGCCGTATCGGCGGACCGGGGCATCCGTCTTTGGGGTTCCATGGAGATTGTTCATCGCAGGCCGGACGCTCTGTCTGTCCTGCCTGTTGTAGGAGCCGGCCGTATGGGACGGCGTGCGCTTCCCGGAAAAAGCGTGCGCGCTGCGGGCAGGTTTGCCGTATGCCGGGCGTCCGCCTTTATTATCGTGCTGGTCACTCATCTCTCGCGCGCTCCGTTTCTCATTTGTCCGCCCTCAGGCATGGGGTGACCCCGCAAAAAGTCTTCCGGCGGCATCGCCTTCCCGCCCGGGATCTGCATAATAAGGATCCGCAGCGCGCCGTCCCCCGCCTTGACGATCAGGCCCTCCCGGGGATCCGATGCCAGGATCGTGCCGGGCAGCGCCGGGACGGCCGTGCTTTCAGCTGCCGACTTGTGGATCCTGACCGTCCCCCAGGGCGATTCGGCATACGCGCAGGGCCAGGGGTTCAGCCCCCTGACAAGGTCGCCGATGCGTTTGGCGGACATGTTCCAATCGACCGCGCCGGTATCATGCCGGAGCATCGGATAATAAGACATCTCCTGTTCGTCCTGCTTTCTTCTGGGGCAGCTGCCCCCGCTCATCAGCCTCAGGGTATCGATCAGAAGATCAGCGCCGATCCCGGCCAGCCGAAGGGTCAGCTCCCCCGCGGTCTCCTCCGGCCCGATGTCTGTTTTCCTCTGCAGCAGGATATCGCCGGTATCGATGCCCTTATCAGTGAGCATCGTGGTGACCCCGGTCCTGCTTTCTCCTTGAATGATCGCCCAGTTGACGGGGGACGAGCCTCTGTATTTGGGCAGCAGCGAGGCATGCACGTTCACCGTGCCCATGGGCGGAACGCTCAGGATGTCCTCCGAGAGGATCTGACCGAAGGCTGAGGTAACGCAGACGTCCGGCCGAAAGGCTTTCAGCGCATCCAGTCCTTCCAGGCGGATGCGCCTCGGCTGCAGGACGGGGATGCCGTACCGGAGAGCCAGTTCCTTTACCGGCGGCATGGAAAGCTTCCCCCCGCGGCCCTTCGGCCTGTCCGGCTGGGTGAAGACCCCTGCCACCTCATACCCCTTGTCAAGCAGCGCCTTGAGCGAACACGCGGCGTATTCCGGGGTGCCCATGAACACGACCCGCATCAGATCGCCCTGCCTGTTCGCCCTGCTGGCTGCGGTCCGTCTTCATCCTCGTCTTCGAAGACCTCGTGATCCATCAGATCCACGTAGAGCACGCCGTTGAGGTGGTCGATCTCATGCTGCAGCGCACGGGCGAGCAGGCCGTCCGCGCTGAGCGTAAAGAACTTTCCCGTCTTGTCCTGCGCCTTTACGGTGACTTTTTCAGGGCGTTTCACAAATCCCCGCCTGCCGGGCACGCTCAGGCAGCCCTCAACCATGCCGCATTCGCCCTCGGCGCTGATGATCTCGGGGTTGATCAGCTCGATCAGGCCCTCCCCCACGTCAATGACGACCAGGCGGCGGAGGATACCCATCTGGGGCGCGGCAAGGCCGACTCCCTGCGCCGCGTACATGGTCTCCGCCATGTCGTGCAGGATCAGCCCCAGGCGGGCGTCAAACTTCTTGATGGGATTGCTCTTTCCGCGCAGTTCCGGCGCGCCGATGGTAAAAATCTTTTTCCTGGACATGGTGCCTCCAAAAATAATCAGGCAAGACTGGCCGGGTTGATCTCAAGGCTGACCCTGCAAGGCCAGGGCTCCTCTGACAGTTCCTTGAGCAGAAGCAGGATCCGCCTGCTGTCAGGATGCTCCAGCAGTTTCATGAGCACCTGAGCGCGTGACAGCCCCATGATGCGTTTGATCGGCGAAACGTCCTCCCGAAAGAACAGAACGCGCCGCCGCAGGGACGGCTCTTCCGACAGGATCTTCGCGATCCGCCTGTTCAGTTCGCCGGACACTTCCCGCGCCTGCTCCTCCCTCGCGGCCTCGCAGAGAAGGCGGATCATCATGGTGAATGGAGGATAAAGCATCCTCCGGCGCCTGTCGAACTCCTGGGTGAAAAAGCTTCGGTAATCCTGTCTGGCTGCCGCCTTGATGGCAAAATGGTCCGGCTGGTAGGTCTGGATGATGACTTCACCGGGCATCTCCGCCCGCCCCGCCCGGCCGGCCACCTGGGTCAGCAGCTGAAAGGTGCGCTCCTCCGCCCGGTAGTCGGGCAGGTTGAGGGACAGATCCGCCAGCACAGCCCCCACCAGCGTGACCTGGGGAAAATCCAGCCCCTTGGCGATCATCTGGGTGCCGACCATGATGCGCGCTTCTCCTGAGCGGAAACGGTCAAGCAGGGTCTGGTGCGCGTCCTTCCCGGAGGTGGTGTCCATGTCAAGCCTCAGGATCCTGATGTCCGGGAAATGTTTGGCCAGTTCCTCCTCCACCTTCTGCGTCCCCACGCCGACGGGCCTGATGAAAGCGCTGCCGCAGAAGGGACAGAGCTTTGGAAGGGGGGTCTTCTGTCCGCAGTAATGGCAGTGAAGGGCGTGGTCTGCCTGATGCCAGGTCAGCTTGACGTCGCACTGGGAGCAGGTGAGGGCACCGCCGCACTTGCGGCAGATGACGCTGGGGGCATAACCGCGGCGGTTGATGAACAGCATCGCCTGCTGGCCTGCCCTGACGCAGGCCTGGAGCCTTGACAGCAGGAGGGATGAGAACATCCCGCGGTTGCCCAGGCGCAGCTCCTCCCGCATGTCCACCACGCTGACCTGCGCCAGCTGGCGGGCGTTGACCCGGCTGAGCATCTCCAGCAGCATGTAGTCCCCGCGCTGCGCCCTGGCGAAGGAAAGGATGCTGGGCGTCGCGCTGGCCAGCAGGAGGGCAGCCCCCTCCCGATCAGCCCGCGAGCGGGCAACGTCCCTCGCGTCGTAGCGCGGCAGGCTTTCCGACTGGTAGCTGGGCTCATGTTCCTCGTCGACCACGATAAGCCCCAGGTCCTTCACCGGCGCAAAAACCGCGGAGCGCGCGCCGATGACCAGCCTTGCCCTGCCCAGGCGGATCCGCCGCCACTCGTCAAAGCGCTCCCCGGGTGACAGGCGCGAATGAAGGACCGCCGCCACGTCCCCGAAACGCCCCCGGAACCAGGATACCATCTGCGGCGTAAGGACGATCTCAGGGACCAGCACGATCACGCCCTTGCCCATCCCGATGCATTCCCTGGCCGCCCTGATGTAGACCTCGGTCTTGCCGGAACCTGTGATGCCGTGAAGCAGGAACCGCCCCCTGCCCTCGCGGACAGCCGGGATCAGCTCGCCCAGCACCTCCGACTGCTCCGGCATCAGGATCGGATCGGGATCCATCCGGGCGGGATCCGCATAGGGAGATCGGAAGACCTCTTCCTCAAACAGCTCGACCAGGCCCATGTCCTGAAGAAGCCTGAGCGAAGGCAGCGGATCGCGGACCAGGACCTTCAGTTCATCGACAGGATGCGCCAGATGATCAGACAGGATATTGAGGAGCAGCCGGCGCTTGGGTGAGCGGCTGTTGGCTTCCGTCGCTTCTTTCAGTTCATCGCCGGGGATCAGCAGACGGGCGTTCGTCTGCGTTTTGACACTGACCCGTCCGGCGCGCATTTCCGCGGGCAGCATGAGCCGGAGCGCCAGGGCCAGGGGGCAGTGCGCGTCCCGGCTGATCTCCTTCGCCAGCGCGACCAGTTCAGGCAGGATCGCCGGATACTCTTCCAGCGGCTCGATGATCTCCTTCAGCCGGTCCTTCGGGATGTCCGCGCTGCCCGAAAACCCGATCACACAGCCTTCCAGGGTCTGTCTGCCGAAAGGAACCAGCACCCTGGTTCCCTCCGTAAGCTTCATCCCGTCCTTGACACAGTAGGTGAAAACGCGATCGGTGCCTGCACTGGCGATGTCGACGATGACCTGGGCATAAGGCCCGCTGTCAGCCATTCGGCATCCCGCTCCTGATGTGCATGATCTCGTCAAGCAGCCGTTCCGCCGCCTCGCTTTTTGGAAGGAGCGGCAGTTCCGTCTGCCCCGACGCGGAAATCAGCGTAAGCACGTTGGTATCAACGTCAAAGCCCGCGCCCGGCTGTGAAACGTTGTTCAGGGCGATCAGGTCAAGGTATTTGCTCTGGAGCTTTTTCTGCGCGTTGCCCTGACCGTTTTCCGTTTCCGCGGCAAAGCCGACAAACACCTGGCTGGGGCGCTTCTTCATTCCGGCCGCGCGGGCGACGTCAGGCGTCTGCGTCAGCTCCAGCGTAAGAGGCTCCCCGTCGGCCTTCTTGATCTTCTGCCCGGACGCAGCCTTGGGTCCGAAATCAGACGGCGCCGCCGCCTGGATGAGGATGTCCTGAGCGGGCGCAAGCGTTGTGACCGCGTCATACAGGTCCTGGGTGGAGGTCACCTGCACCAGGCTGACGCCGGCCGGCGCCGGCAGGCTGACCGGGCCGGAAACCAGCGTGACCTCCGCGCCGCGGTGAAGCGCCGCCTGCGCGATGGCATAGCCCATTTTCCCGCTGGAACGATTGGTGATGAAACGCACGGGATCCAGGGCTTCCCTGGTCGGCCCCGCGGTCACCAGCACGCGCAGACCCTCCATATCCTTTGGGGCGTTCAGGATCTTCAGGCAGGCATCGACAATGTCGATGGGTTCGCTCATGCGCCCGGCCCCGACGTCTGCGCAGGCCAGCAAACCGCCCTCCGGTCCCACTTGCCTGGCCCCGCGGGAGAGGAGCGTCCGGAGGTTTTCCCGGGTCGCCGGGTGCTCCCACATGGCGGTGTTCATGGCCGGCGCTAAAAGAAGCGGCGCTTTTGTTGCAAGGGCGGTCGTGGTCAGCATATCGTCCGCCAGTCCGTTTGCCAGCTTGGCAATGACGTTGGCGGTCGCCGGCGCGATGAGCAGCAGATCGGCTTTCTTTGCCAGCGCGATGTGCTCCACTTCCCAGGCATGGGGCGCCTCAAAGGTGTCAATGGCCACCTCGTTGCGCGAAAGGGTCCGAAGCGTCAGCGGCGCGACAAACTCGCAGGCATTCTTCGTCATGATGACGAAAACGCGAATGCCGGCCTTCACAAGACGGGATACGACCTCGCAGGATTTATACGCTGCGATCCCGCCCGTGATGCCCAGGACAAGGGTCTTGCCGCCGGGGGACATGTTTATTCCTCATCCTCCAGGTTGCGGTGGAAGGTGATCAGCCCGCGCTGGATCTCTTCGATCGCGGCCGCGATGGGCTTTTTCTCTGATCCCTCGATGAGCGGCTGCGCTCCGTCCACCAGCTGGCGGGCGCGCTTGGCCACCATTTCCACCAGCGTGTAGGAGCTGTCCGCCTTCTTGATCAGGGTCTGGATGCCGGGCACGTTAATCGCCATTGTTTGCTCTCCTCATCGGTTCTTCTTCAGGGATGCTGGGATGATAGCGGAGTGTCCGCATGCGCTCCGCGCGGATGATGCACAGAAGGCGTTTGAACGCCATCTCCAGCTCATCATTGACCAGCGCGTAATCATAATGGACGTAACGCGCGATCTCCTCCCTCGCGTTGTCAAGGCGCTTCCTGATTTCCGCCTCATCGTCGGTATTGCGGGTGTGCAGGCGCTGCCTGAGCGTTTCGAAGCTGGGCGGCAGGATGAAGATGGACACGCAGTTCTTGATCTGCCTCATGACGTTCATCGCGCCCTGCGAGTCCACGTCCAGCAGCACGTCCAGGCCGTTTTCCAGCGCGTCTTCCACAGGCTGCCTTGGGGTGCCGTAACGGTGGTCGTGAACGGTGGCATGCTCCAGCAGCTCATCGCCCTTCAGCAGGCTGTCAAACTCCGTTTCGCTGATGAAACGGTAATGGATCCCCTCCTGCTCCGTTTCCCTGCGGGCGCGTGTGGTCACGCTGACGGAGAAAATAATCGACTTGTCCTGCGCCACAAGCCGTTCGCACAGGGTGCCTTTCCCTGACCCGGATGGTCCCGAGACCAGGATCAGCATCCCCTTGCGGTCCGGTTTCCGCTTTTTGCCTGCGGAAACGATGTTCTCTCCCTTGCCGGGCTGCCCTTGTATCATCACGTCACTCCACGTTCTGTATCTGCTCGCGGATCTTTTCCGCCTCGCCCTTGCAGACAAGCCCCAGCCTGGTCACCTGAAGCGAGGCGGACTTGGAGCAGATGGTGTTTCCCTCACGGTTGAGCTCCTGTGCCAGAAAATCAAGTTCACGGCCGACAGGCGTTTGACCCTTCAGCAGTTCCCTGATCTGCAGGCAGTGCGCCTTCAGCCGGCTGATCTCCTCGCTGATGTCACAGCGGTCTGAGAACAGCGCGATCTCCTGCGCGAGCCGCTGCGGATCCGCCTGGACGTCCGGAAGGGAGGAGAGCCGCTTGAGCAGCTTCTCCTGCGCCTGATGCGGCTGCTGCGGGGCGGCCGTCTCCAGCTCATCGACCGCTGCTTCCAGCAGGGAAAGATGCTCCTCAAAAAAGAGTATCAGCTGCTCCCCCTCGCGTTGTCGGTCACTGTCCGCAGCGTCACACGCGGCTTCCAGCGCTTCCAGCGCCGCCTCCAGCAGCAGGTCCGCTTCCATCTCAAGCGGCACAACGCTCAGCACTTCCGGCAGCGTCATCAGGGTGCTGAGCTTCAGCGTGCCCTTGATCCCGGCCGCTTCGGCGATCTGCCGCGCTGCCTGGGCATACTCCCGCGCGAGGGGCAGGTTCGCGCTGACCAGGGCCGTTCTGGCGCCCGCGGCGTCCAGGCTGAGGGAAAGCTCGATCCGGCCGCGGGAAAAACGCTCACCAAGGCGCTTGCGGAGCGGGATCTCCAGTGAAGTGACGGACTTGGGCAGGCGGACGGAAACGTCCAGAAAACGGTGGTTGACCGTCCTGACCTCCGCCGTGACACCCATGCCGGCCTTGGTCGACTGACCGCGGCCGTATCCCGTCATGCTCCTCATCCCACGCCCCCTTCCCCTGTGAAAAGAGTATACCATGTTTTCCATCACCTGAAAAGGCGCGCACCGCTCGGAAAAGCCTGTGGGATATGGTTTCCTGAAGACTTTTCCGGCAATGCTTGCCGCCCGGCTGACCCGGGTATATACTCTCGGCATCGCAGGGATGAGGGGGGACACGCCCCCGGAAACCGCCAAAAGAGAGGGCGCGCCAAGGCTGAAAGCGAGCCCGGGAGAGGGATCCGGAAGGTACCGCTGCCTGACCTTGACGCGCGGCGCGCGATACAGCGCTGAAAAGCGGCCGTTTCCTTTTAAAGGCACGGCAATCAGGGTGGAACCGCGGAGAGACACATCCGTCCCAAGTTGGATGGGTGTTTTATTTATTCCACGACAAGTTGATTGGGGAGGGTCATATGCAGATCGTATACAGGGGACAAAGCAGGGAGTTTGAAGAAGGCCGGAATGCCCTGGATATCCTGAAGGAGTTGGATCCCGAATCCCTGAAGACCGCCATCGCGGCCAGGCTCAACGGCGGCCTGGTGGAGCTGACACGCCCGGTCGCTCAGGGCGGGGAACTGGTCCCGGTCGGCTTTGAGGATGAGGAAGCCCGGCACGTGCTGCGCCATACCGCCAGCCACGTGCTGGCCAGCGCGGTCAAGAACCTGTTCCCAAAGGCAAAGCTGGCCATCGGGCCCGCGATCGAGAACGGTTTCTACTATGACTTTGATGTCGAAGAGCCCTTCGCGCCGGAGGACCTGGGCAGGATCGAAAAGGAAATGGCCCGCATCATCAAGAAGAATGACCGGGAGGAGCGTTTCGTCCTGCCCCGCGCGCAAGCCCTGAAACTGATGGAGGAACGGGGTGAACCGTACAAGGTCGAGCTGATCCTTGACCTGCCTGAGGACGCGGAGCTGTCCTTCTACCGCCAGGGCGAGTTCGTCGACCTGTGCGCCGGGCCTCACCTCCCCAGCACGGGAAAAGTGAAGGCTTTCAAACTCACCAGCCTGGCGGGCGCCTACTGGCGCGGCAGCGAGAAGAACAAGATGCTGCAGCGGATCTACGGGACGGCGTTCTTTGACAGGGAGGAGATGGATGCCTACCTTGCCCAGGTGGAGGAAGCCAAAAAGCGCGACCACCGGAAACTCGGGCGCGAGCTGGACCTGTATGACATCCTTGACGAAGGGCCCGGTTTCCCCTTCTTCTACCCCAAGGGCATGGTGCTGCGCAACCTCCTGGAGGATTTCTGGCGCAGGATCCACCGCGAGCACGGGTACGAGGAGATCAGGACCCCCCTGATCCTGAGCCGCGAGCTGTGGGAACGCAGCGGCCACTGGGACCATTACAGGGAAAACATGTACACGACCCGGATCGATGAGATGGATTTCGCGATCAAGCCCATGAACTGCCCGGGCAGCATCCTCGCCTACAAGCGCAGGCTGTGGAGTTACCGCGATTTTCCGATGCGCAACGGCGAACTCGGCATCGTCCACCGGCATGAGAAGTCCGGCGCGCTGCACGGGTTGATGCGCGTGCGCTGCTTTACACAGGACGATGCGCACCTGTACATGACCCCGGAGCAGGCCAAGGACGAGATCATCGGCGTTTACCGGCTGGCCGAACTGGTTTACAGTGCCTTCGGATTCAAGTACAAGGTGGAGCTTTCCACGATGCCCGAAGACCACATCGGCACCCTCGAGATGTGGGAAAGGGCGACCGGCGTGCTGAAAAGCGCGTTGGATGAAATGAAGGTGCCCTATCAGATCAATGAAGGCGACGGCGCGTTCTACGGACCGAAGATCGACTTCCATCTCCGTGACAGCATCGGCCGCACCTGGCAGTGCGGCACTATCCAGCTGGACATGAACCTGCCGGAGCGGTTTGACCTGACCTACACAGGCCCCGACGGGGAAAAACATCGGCCGGTGATGGTCCATAGGACCGTCTACGGCTCCATGGAGCGGTTCATCGGCATCCTCACAGAGCATTTCGGCGGCGCGTTCCCGCTGTGGCTGTCCCCCGTGCAGGCGCGCATCCTGACTATCACGGACCGTGCAGACGCGGCCGCGAAGGAGTTGAAAAGCAGGATGGAATCGACGGGCCTTCGGGTGGAAATGGACCTTCGAAACGAGAAGATCGGCTTCAAGGTCCGCGAAGCGCAGATGATGAAGACCCCCTATATGCTGGTCATCGGCGACAGGGAAGCGGAAGAGGGCACGGTGTCGGTCCGAAACCGCAAAGGCGAGGCCGTCAACGGCGTCAGCCATGACAAGCTGATCCGGGTCCTGCTGAAGGAAGCAGGCGGCATGTCGCTTGAACAGAGCACGGACTTTTGATCACTGCCCCGGAAAACGGACCTGATGAACTTCGCCCCGGCACGCGCCGGGGCGTTTTCTTCACTTACCGGATCATTGCCACCTATCACGTTCTGGCATATACTGGACCCAGCAAATAGAAAAGGAAGGGCCGCCATGAAACCTTTTTTGTCGGAAGATTTCCTGCTCAATACCGATGCCGCGAAACACCTGTACCATGATTTTGCCAGGGACATGCCGATCATCGATTACCACTGCCACCTGCCGCCGGAAGAGATCGCGGAGGACATCGGCTTTCGCAACATCGGGCACCTGATGCTGGGCGGCGACCATTATAAGTGGCGGGCGATGGCAGCCTTTGGGTATGACAATGAGTTCATCCGCACCTCGGGCGACAGGGAAAGGTTCTTCGCCTATGCAAAGGCCATGCCCATGATGGCGGGGAATCCCCTGTATCACTGGACCCATATGGAACTCAGGCGCGTGTTTGGCATCACGGACGTTCTCAATGAAGACACCGCGCAGAGGATATGGGATGAGGCCAATGAAAAGCTGAAGGACAAGGCCTTTCATGCCCGCGCGCTCATCAGGCGGTTCAAGGTCCGCGCGCTGTGCACGACGGATGATCCCGCCGATTCGCTGACGCACCACCGGGCCCTTGAAAGGGACGCCGGTTTCCCCGTCCGTGTGCTGCCCGCCTTCAGGCCGGACAAGGCCGTCAATGTGGACAGGGACGGCTTCAGGGACTATATCGGGAAGCTGTCACGGGAATCCGGAGTGCCGATCACTTCCGCGGAGGACGTCATCACGGCGCTGGAAAAACGGATCGGCTTCTTTCACGGCTGCGGCTGCAGGCTGTCTGACCACGCGCTGGACACGGTCCCCTTTGCCGGTCCGGATAACGGCAAGGCCGACCAGGCTTTCCGCCAGGCGATGGACGGGCACAGGCCGTACCATGAGGCGGCGGAGCATTACCGGACAAAGCTGCTGGCCGCGCTGGGCGAAAGCTACTGCCGCCGCGGCTGGGTCCAGCAGTATCACATCGGCGCCCTGCGCGACGTCAATTCCCGGCTGTATGGGAAGTTTGGCCCGGACACGGGGTTTGACGCGAACACGGACACGCCTGTCGGAATGAACCTGGCCAGGCTGCTTGACGCGCAGGAAAGGAAGGGCTTGCTGCCCAAAACCATCCTGTACAGCCTGAATCCCGCCGCCCATTATACGCTGGCGACCCTTGCGGGCTGCTTCCAGGGGGGGACTCCCGGCAAGATCCAGCTCGGCAGCGCCTGGTGGTTCTGCGACCAGTACGACGGGATGACGGAGCAGATGAAGGCGCTCTCCTCCATCGGCCTCATCAGCCAGTTCATTGGCATGCTGACTGATTCCAGGAGCTTCGTGTCCTATCCCCGGCATGAGTATTTCCGCCGGATCTTCTGCGACATCCTGGGCGGTTGGGTCGAGCGGGGCGAATACCCGGATGATGAAAAAGCGCTTAAGAAAATCGTCAGGGGCGTCTGTTACAGCAACGCAAAGGGCTACTTCGATTTCGGGCTGACGGATTAGTCTGCCGTTTCCCGCTCCGGAACGCCCAGCAGGCGCATGTGCCGGATGATGTGACGCTCCAGCTTGTCCGCATAGAGCTCGGCGTTCACGTCCCAAAGCCGGTAGAGCTTCCCGCGCAGCCGCTCATTGCTGAGGATCAGGCCGTAGGTGATGTGGATGAGCTGCCGGGCGTTGTTGTCGTCCATCAATCCGGCTAGTTCATCGTCCGATAGATCGCTCAGATCCGGGATCCTGTCAGCGTCGGCTGAAACGTGATAATACGCCCGGGCCTCATCAAAGTGCTCCAGCGCGAACGCATGCGCCTCGCGGTAGAGCGCGGGGTCCTTCTCCGCGCAGACGCGCATCGCCTCCAGCCAGTTGGTGCCCGCGGTCTTCACGTGGAACACCCCCCGGGTATGCCTGCTGACAGAGGGGAACACGCTGAACTTGTCGGAGCCTGAGTGCACGCTGATCTTGTAGCCGAAGTGCCGCGCGATTTCGGCGTGCACTTTCATCTCCCTGTCGAACTGATCCACGTCCCCGATGTAGTCGATGCCCTTCTGGAACTCCCCGCAGAAACGGGGCGCGAGGGTCGCCATCCGGACGCCGGCGATCTGCAGCTCACTGGCGGCAAAGAAATGCTGCCGAGGGGTGGTCGGCGTCGCAGTCTCATCGATGGAGATCTCAAGCTCCGCCCGGTATGCGCCGCTTGCAAAGAACCTCTCCCAGACCTGCGCGGCGTAGCGGACGGCGTCGCCGTAAATGTGCCGGGCCTGCGCCAGGTCGTCCTCAGTGAAAACGATGCTGTCACCGTCCTCCAGGGTGAAGTTCCTGTCCAGGTAACGGCGGCGCAGTTCTTCAGTGAGTTCGGCCTTCCCGCCGTCGCCCCGGATATGCTCGGAGCAGTCCAGGGTGATCATGCTGAAACCGAGGTCCAGCGCGCCGCGCACCTCGTCCATCGTCTTCAGGTGATCACCGTCAGCGCCGAAGCCGTCCTGGTAATCTTCCCTGAACACCGCGAAAGTGGCGGCGTCCAGCACGTCCTCATACGTCCTTCCGGTCAGTTTCAATTCCCGCATGGATTGCTGGGCCAGCACCGGGGCGGCGTCATACCTGCGGAACACCCGGAGGTGCCCCGGGCCCGCGATGCCCAACCTGTCCCCCACGCCAAAACTGCGCTCCCGCCGCAAAACAGGCGTTGGGGCCGTAAAGGGGAAGTTTTCCCTGAGGTACTCCGCCGCCTCATGGTCAGCGGGGCGCGGTTTTCCGTCAATGACCAGCACGTCGCCCCCGTCACCCCTGGCGAGGTGGACCTTTCCATGCGTTGAACGTGGATATACCAGCAGATTGTCCATTTATGCCCCCTTTCCTGCCTGCCCTGCCCTGTTCCATGCTTCCGGCAGGATGTCGATGGTGTTCACGATCATTTCATCCAACATTCTTTCGGTGTCCAGCGGATCAAGCCGGCACGTCTGCGGGTCATTGAGCAGGACGTTCAGGGCAAGGTTCCAGTCGCAGCCCACCGCAGCCTTCACGACGGCAAGCTGGTTGAGGGCATGGCGGGTGACCAGCGCGTCAAGGCCCATAGGGAGCGGCCCGGAATACATCGGTGTGACCGCGCCACGGGAAAAGAAGGCGTTGATCTCAACGACGGCGTCTTCCGGCAGGTTGGGGATCTGCCCGCGGTTGGGGATGTTGACGTTGGACACTGTGTCTCCCAGCCCCAGCAGCGCTTTGAGCAGAAGATGGCCCTCCTCGCCGGATCCCTGCATCCGGATGGGCTCGCTGCCCGTCAGGAGCGCTTCGCGTTTTTTAAGCCGCTGCTCCAGGTCCTTTTCCCGCCAGTCCACCGTGGTCAGGCTGAATCCCCATTCCTTCGGGGTGTCCCGGTCCTTCAGGTACCAGGGGGGCATGAACTCCGCAAGATGCCGGTCCCCCGCAGCCGCGATGAGACCGTAGCGGCGGAAAAGATCGAACTTTACCCGGTGGGAGCACTCAAATTGATCGTTCATCCAGTTGGCATCCTTGCCCTTGAGGAACCCTGTCCGGAAGTACCGTTCCGCAAAGCGCCTGTACAGGGGGAAGAGGTCAAGGCCCTGATAGCTGGCGCTGTACAGGAAAGTGAAGTGATTGATGCCCGTGACACCGGTCCTGATCTCCTGCCTTGTGACCCCTTTGATGCCTTCCTGATCCTCCAGCACCTCCGCCAGCAGTTTCTGTGTCCCGAAGACTTCATGGCAGCAGCCGAAGGCGCGGATCTGCGGAAAAGCGGCGTAAAGCGTGTTCATGCACACCGACATGGGATTGGTGTAGTTGATGACCCAGGCGCGGGGGGCGTTGTCGCGGATGGCAAGGGCGATCTGTACGAACATGGGCACCGTGCGCAGGGCGCGCATCAGGCCGCCCGGGCCGACTGTATCGCCCACAGGCTGCCAGATGCCGTACCGCTCCGGCCAGTGCACGTCCGAGCGCATGTGCCCGAAATGACCGGGAAGGATGGAGATCACGACAAAGTCGGCCCCGATGAGCGCTTCCCTGAGTGTTCCGGCCACCTCATAGCGCCAGTGTGCCCGGGCCTCCGGATGGGAGGAGATCATCTCCCCGATGCGCCGGTTTTTCTCCGCCGCGTCCCGGTCGATATCGTAGAGGCGGACCACGCCTTCCATCCGGGGATCCAGCCCCAGGTCCTTCATGAATCCCCATGCCCAGCCCCTTGATCCGCCGCCGATATAGGCGATGGTCAGGCCATCCGTATAAGCCCCATCTCTCGTCATCCCGTTTTTCCCACTCCTGCATGCAAACATGCTGCCGGCATTATACATCATGATGCCGCAGCGCCAAAGGGCCGCCGCGGCAAAGGACAGCATCAGGGCCCTTCCCTGGCGGGACTTCATCAAGCCCTTCTTTGTCGGCAAAGGCGAATTCCGAATAAGGATGAGAGCCCCGGGAAGGTCTTCTTCCACCTCCTGCACTGAAAGAAAAGACCCGCTGACCGGGCTCGTCCGGCAGAATCATATGATCCTGTTTTTTCCTGCAGCTTTTGCCAGATAAAGGTTCCGGTCCGCCTGCCCGATCAATTCTTCGGCGTCCCCGCCCCCGAACTGCTTCAGACCGCCGCTGACGGTGATACGGATGTCTCCGAAAAACCGATGTCCCTCAACGGCTGTCCTGATGCGCTCGGCGATCCGCAGCGCTCCGGCTTTGTCGGTCTGGGGCAGGATCAGCAGGAACTCCTCGCCCCCGTACCTTCCAAAGCTGTCACCGCTGCGGATGACCGGCCGCACCAGCTCGGCAAAGCCGGTCAGCACCCTGTCCCCGAACAGATGACCCCTGGTATCGTTGACGAGCTTGAAATCATCAATGTCAAACAGCACGACGCAAAGGTCTTCCTGCGATTTCTGTGCCTGCATAACATCCCTGCGAAGCGTTTCAATGATCGCGCCGTGGTTCGCGACCCCGATCATGCTGTCCAGCATCATCCGCTCGGACAGGAATTGGTTCTGCCGCTCAAGTTCCTGCTGCGCCTTTTTCTTTTCCGTGATGTCAAACACGATCCCGGCGACAAACAGCGGGCGGCCGTTTTCATCGGAAGCCGTGACTTTCCCCCGGTCATAGTACCAGAGATAGGTGCCGTCCTTCGCGCGGATGCGGTATTCCGCCTCGTACACCATGACACGCCCCTGCAGATGGTCCCTCATCACGTTCATGACGGCCCCATAATCATCAGGATGCAGAAGGCCGGTGAAGAACTGGAACGGCACCTGCCTGGGCACCTCATTCACGTCGTATCCAAGGGTCGTGACTTTCAGGGGATTGAAGGTCACCTGGTTGTCAGTAACGTTCCAATACCAGTGGCCCAGGTTGCCGCTCCAGGCATAATCCAGCGCGGCTTCCTGTTCCTTTTCCGTCAGCAGCTGGTTGCTGAGCAACTCCAGCGACTCGATCTTCCTGATCAGCTCTTCCCGGGTCAGATCCTCATACTTCATATCCGGTCCCTTCCCTTCCCTCTGGAAAGCGCTCCCAGCTCACCGGCTGCCCCCGGATCAGGCTGTGCCCCCGCGCTGACCCGGAGCATCAAAACCGGCCCCTCTCCCCGCACGCCGGCTGTGCAGGAGAGACCCGGAACGCCGGCAGGCAGGAGCAGGGCATCTGAAGCGCAGGCTCCCTGTCCGTATTATTCCTGCCCTTCTGCTGTCCCGGAGGTTCCTTTCGGGTCATGTTCCCCGTTGAGGAGGTCGACAAAGAGCCTCGCAAGGTCCGGGTCAAACTGCGTCCCGGCGCAGCGGATGATCTCATGGATGGCTTCCTGCCAGGGCATCGCAGCGCGGTAGATCCGGTCCTCCGTCATCGCGTCAAACGCATCCGCGATCGCCAGGATCCTTGAGAGCAGCGGGATCTGCTCCCCTTTGAGCCCGCCCGGATACCCGGCTCCGTCCCAGCGCTCATGATGGCGCAGGATGTATTCGGCGATGTGCACAAGCTCGGGGGAGGATTTGATGATCCTGTGCCCGATTTCAGTGTGCCTCTTCATCTGCTCCCATTCCTCCGGGGAGAGTCTGCCGGGGTTGTTCAGGATGCTGTCATCCACGCCCACCTTGCCGATGTCGTGCAGCAGGGAGAGAAGCTCCAGGTCATCCAGGTCCTTCTGTTCAAAGCCCAGCCGCCTGCCGATCGCATGGGTAAGCTGGATCAGCCTCTTGCCGTGCTCCTCTGTCTCCTGGCTCTTGGCGTAGAGGGTGGACATGATGGAGGACAGGAGGGCATTGTGCGCGCTGCTGCGATTGAGGAGTTTGCGGTGCAGAAGGTTTTCAGCCGCCACCTTCGCTGTGTCCGCTGCGCTCTGACCCTCCTCCGCTTTGATTCCGTAGCCGAAGGACAGGCTGACCTTATAGGGAAGCTGCTCCACGGACGTGAAGTAATTGTCAAACGCGCCTTCGATCTGCCGGATGAACTCCCTCGCGCGCACACTGTCCGTATTCGGCAGGAGCACTGTGAAATCGTCCCCGCCGGTGCGGCCCATGACGTCCCCGCTTCGGCAGCAGCCCTGAACGATCCGCGCGACGTCGCTGATGACCCGGTCCCCCATCCTGTTGCCGAACGCGTCGTTGATGATCCGCAGGCCGTCAATGTCGCAGATGACGATGGATAGCGGGAGGAATTCCAGCCTGTCCATCTGCTCCATCCGGTCTTCCAGCGTATTGCGGTTGAGGGCTCCGGTCAGCAGGTCCCGCTCGTTGAGGTACCTGACCTGCGCATCCTGTTTCTTCTGCTCGGTGATGTCAATGATGATGCCCTCCAGCGCCTGGATGACCCCATCCTCGCCGAAGACCCCCTGGGCCAGGTCAAGCACCCATTTCCGTTCGCCGCTCTTCGTGATGAGCTCGTATTCGGACCTGAAATGACCCCTGCGCTCCAGCACACGCTCCCATTCGCTCCAGATCAGCTCCCGGTACCCCTCCGGCAGCAGGCTGCTGAACGTCCACTCCGCTTCACCGGTCAGCTCCTCCGGACGATAGCCGGTCAGCGCCAGGCAGCCTTCGGACACGAATTCCATCCGCCTGTCCGGTCCGACACTGCAGCGATAGGCCATGCCCGGCAGGTGGGAGAGGAGCACGGCCTTGTTTCGTTCGCTTTCCTTCAGCGCGCTTTCGATCCGCTTGCGCCCGGAGATGTCCTCCAGCAGGCACAGATGGCTTGACTGTGACGTATGGCCGCCGATCAGGTGGGATATGTGCATGTTGGTCCAGACATAGGACCCGTCCGGCAGCAGGAAACGCTTCTCCAGCGAATATCCGTCGATGTCTCCGCTTTGGAACCGGGCGAACAGGTCCAGGTCCGTCTGAAGGTCGTCCGGGTGGGTGATCTCCGTCCACCTGACCCGGCCCAGTTCCTCGCTGCTGCGCCCGAGGATCCGCAGAAACACCGGGTTCAGGCTCATGCTGCCGTACTCATGGCTTGTGACAAAGCTTTTGTCATTGACAATGGCGATGCCGATGGGGGACTGCTCAAACACGCTGCGGAACAGGGCTTCGTCTGCCGCAATTTTTTGGCTCAGCTCCTTCAGGAAGGCATTCCCCCTCCAGATCCAGAGCAGCGCAAAGCACAGGAACAGGAACAGGGCGGCGAGGCCCAGGCTGGGCACCATGCGCGCCCAGAGGGCCCCGTACCATTCGGAGGCGAAAACGTCAAGCCCCAGCACCGCGATCACGCCGTCGCCGTGTGGATCGCCGATGGGGATCATGGTGCTGACCCAGGTCCCCCACCTGTCGACGGCCGGATTGATGACCACCGTCTCGCCGGTCAGGAAGGGGCGGAGGTCCTCCTCCGTCGCTTCGTCATACACCTGGCCGGGCGGCGAATAATCCGGCGAATCCTCAGGTTCCGAGTCCGCCAGAAAAACGATCTGTCCATCCTGCATGCCCATCAGATAGGCAAAGCGGATCGGGTTGGTCGCCTGGACAAGCCGTGTCAGGGTTTGCTTGATCAACAGGTAATCCTGCTTCTCAAGATCCTCCGGGCGGCCTGTCAGCTGCGCGATGTGTTCCGGGTGCAGCATCGCGCCGATCGACTGGCCCAGATTCCTTGATTCCGTTTCCGCTTCGGACCGGTAACGGTTCCAGGTCATCCACAGATAGCCGAGGCAGATCGCCAGGAGAACCGCCATCAGGATGAACAGAACCGTATTCCTGCGTTTCCTGGATGGCCACATCCCCGCGGTCTGCTGTCCGCGCACTGTCTCAGCAGGATTCATTCTGATGCTCCCATCGCACCCTCCAGGTACCCGGAAAGCCGGCAGCGGAGGAAGGCCTGCCATATTCGCAGCAGCTCCCCGTCCCCCGGCGTCCAGCCGGAGAAGACCACGTTGAAGGTGTTGTCGTTGATGAACTGCCAGTAGGCTGTCCTCGCCTGCTGAAGGGGAAGGGCGATGATGCCCCGCGCGGTGCAGTCAGCCAGACAGGGGAGGATGCGCTCGTCTTTGCCGCGCTGGATGCTCTCCCGGAGGCCGGCGATCTCCTCCCTGAGTTCCCGAGGCGGGAACAGCGAGAAACGGAGGTAGAAACGGGCCTGTTCCCGATGGCTCACAGCGTCATGCACCGAAAAGAGGAAGAAATCGCGCAGCTGTTCGAGTGCGAAGCCTGTGCGCACGCCCTGCGGGAGGCCGGACACGAACGTATCGCGGAAACTGTCCGCCAGCCGGAGAAACAGCCCTTTCTTGGAGCTGAAGTGGTAGTACAGCGTGGTCGGTTCCGTTCCCGCATCCCGGCAGATCTGCCGGATCCCGGTTGCCTCGTAGCCCTGTTCCAGGAAGAGGCGGAAGGCGGTCCGGGCGATCCCCGCGGCTTTGCCGCTGTCAGGTGTGCCTGCCATCAGGTCTCCTCAGGGGATGTCCAGATTGACAGTGACGGACAAATGCCATATTTTTCAACGGGCTGTTCCTCTCTGATTCTGTCCCGCTTCCTGTGCCTGTTACGATGTTCCTCTATGTGTAACAATCGTTGGTACCAATATACAGCCGACCCCCGGCGGTGTCAAGGCAGCGGCACAGGCGCCTGCCTGTATGCCCGGAACAGAAAAAACGCTGATCTTCTCAGCGTTCTCCTGCTGGCACCCCCGACGGGATTCGAACCCGTGTTGCCGCCTTGAGAGGGCGGTGTCCTAGGCCGCTAGACCACGGAGGCAGATGGCTGGGGAACTAGGATTTGAACCTAGACTATGCGAGTCAGAGTCGCAGGTGCTGCCGTTACACCATTCCCCATCGTCAGACAGCGCGGAAGTCATTATATCCAGCGGCACGGCGCGTGTCAAGCCCGAAAAGCGCCGATTTCCTTTCAGCGGCCGCAGAGATGCCGGCGTTTCCGGCGGGGTCACTCAGAAGGGGCTGCTGTCTTATGACAGGTCAGGTCGTCCGCTGCGCGATCATGCTTTTCACCTTCATCAGGCGGGTCAGGGCGCTGCGTTCATTCTCTTCCAGCTTCATGGTGATGTATCGGATGGTGTCCTCAAACTGGGGGATCATGACATATTCCAGCGCGTTGACGCGGCGGCGGGTCTTCTGGATCTCGTCCGCCAGCAGGATGCACGTCTTCTCCGTCTCGGCCAGCCTGATCAGGTTTGGCAGGGCATTGGCGATGGTGGTGATCGCGTTGTCCAACTGGGCGGAGGTATCGGCCATCCCGTAAGGAAGCCTGGCCTTGCTGAGGCTGTCCTCAGAGATATGATACTCCGGCACGCGAACGGAAAGGATGCTGCGCTGCCCCACCGTGATGCTGGCCTCCCGGGCGGGATACAGCAAGGCCTGGCGAAGCGCGCCGGGCTCCATCACCGCGCGGGCGAGCGCGAAATCCATCAGCGCCGTGCCCAGTTCCTTTTCCACCTTCGCCCTGAGGGCGTGGTTTTCACGGACCAGGATGATGAAACGGCGCACCAGCTCGTCCCGCTTGTCCTTGAGCAGCTTATGCCCGCGCCTGGCCGTTGCCAGCCGGCGCTTCATCCCGGTCAGCTCCATGCGCGTCGGATTCACGTGGAGGACAGCCATTTACGCTTCCTCCGTCCCGGATTTGGGCAGGAATTCGTCCACCATGTCGTCACGGATGCGCTTGAGCTCGGTGCGGGGCAGCATCTTCAGCAGTTCCCAGCCCAGGTTCAGCGTTTCCTCGATGCTGCGTTCGGTCTGGTAGCCCTGGGATACGTACCTTTTCTCAAAGGCGTCGGAAAAGGCCGCGTATTTCTTGTCCATGTCCGTCAGCGAGGCTTCGCCCAGAATCACCGCCAGCTCCTTGGCGTCCTTGCCGCGGGAGTAGGCCGCAAAAAGCTGGTTCATCGTCGCTGCGTGGTCCTTGCGGGTCTTGCCCTCGCCGATGCCCTTGTCCTTCAGTCGGGACAGGGAGGGCAGCGCGTCGATGGGCGGGGTGACGCCCTTGCGGTGCAGCTCACGGCTGAGGATGATCTGGCCCTCGGTGATGTAGCCGGTGAGGTCCGGGATCGGGTGGGTCTTGTCATCCTCCGGCATCGTCAGGATGGGGATCTGCGTGATCGACCCCTTTTTCCCGATGATGCGCCCGGCGCGCTCATACAGGCTGGCCAGGTCGGTGTACAGGTAGCCGGGGTAGCCGCGGCGGCCGGGCACTTCCTTGCGGGCGGCGGAAACCTCCCGGAGGGCTTCGGCGTAATTGGTCATGTCCGTCAGGATGACAAGCACATGCATGCCCTCTTCATATGCCAGGTATTCCGCCGCCGTCAGGGCCATGCGCGGGGTGGAGATGCGTTCGACCGCCGGGTCGTTGGCAAGGTTCATGAACAGCACGGCGTGTTCGATGGCGCCGGTCCGCTTGAAATCGCTGATGAAATAGTCGGCTTCCTCAAAGGTGATGCCGATGGCGGCGAACACGACGGCAAACTTGCTGT
>CAZVSG010000012.1:0-899 GCA_964629345.1 uncultured Christensenella sp.
TCAAGCCCGATGCCGCATTCGAAGCCCGAGGCGACCTCGCGCACGTCCTCCTTGAATCGGCGAAGCGAGGAGAGCTTGCCCTCAAACACGACCACGTTGTCGCGCAGGAGGCGGACCGACTGGTTGCGCAGCATCTTCCCGTCCAGGACATAGCAGCCTGCGATGGTCCCGGCGCCGGTGATCCTGAACACGTTGCGGACCTCCGCGTGGCCGAGGATGTTCTCCCTGAACTCCGGCGCGAGCATGCCCTTCATGGCTTTCTCGACGTCCTCGATCGCCTGGTAGATGATCCGGTACAGGCGGATGTCGATGTTTTCCCTGGCGGCGACTTCCTTCGCGTTGTTGTCCGGGCGGATGTTGAAGCCGATGATGATAGCCTTGGCGGTAGCGGCCAGGTTGACGTCGTCCTTGGTGACCGCGCCTACGCCGCTGTGCAGCACGTTGATCCTGACCTGGGGATTGCTGAGTTTTTCAAGGGACTGGCGGACCGCTTCCGCGCTGCCCTGCACGTCGGCCTTGATGAGCACATTCAGCGTCAGCTGCTGGCCGTCCTTGATGCTCTGGAAGAGGTTGTCCAGGGACACCGCAGCGGAGGTGACGCGCTGCTCCCTGGCCTTGTCCTCGCGTTCCCTGGCGACCTGGCGGACAAGCCTGTCGTCTTCAACCACGATCATCTCATCGCCTGCCTGGGGCACGGAGCTGAAGCCCGAGATCTCCACGGGCATGGAGGGCCCGGCTTCCCTGACGCTCTCCCCCTTGTCATTGACCAGGGCGCGCACGCGCCCGGAGGCCATGCCGGCGATGATGTTGTCGCCGACCCTGAGGGTCCCGCTCTTGAGCAGCACTGTCGCCAGCGCGCCGCGGGTATGGTCCAGCTTGGCCTCGATGATGATGCCTTT
>CAZVSG010000012.1:1023-1255 GCA_964629345.1 uncultured Christensenella sp.
TGCGTTCGGGGTTTGCGCCCGGCTTGTCCATCTTGTTGATGGCGACGATGACGGGGACGCCCGCCGCCTTGGCGTGGTTTATCGCTTCCACCGTCTGGGGCATCACGCCGTCGTCCGCCGCGACCACCAGCACGGCGATGTCGGTGGCCTGCGCGCCGCGGGCGCGCATGGCGGTGAAGGCCTCGTGGCCCGGGGTGTCCAGGAAGGTGATGGGCTGGCCGTGCAGGTCCAC
>CAZVSG010000012.1:1315-18418 GCA_964629345.1 uncultured Christensenella sp.
TTTTGCCGTGGTCGACGTGGCCCATGATGGTGATGACCGGCGGACGGGGTTTCAGCTGGTCCTCGGTATCCTCAGTGCCCGCCGTCTCAATCATCTGGTCTTCCGCCGTCTTGTCCAGCTTGATGACCAGCTCGCAGTTGAACTCCGAGCACACAAGAGCGGCAGTGTCATAGTCAAGCTCGCTGTTGATGGTGGCCATATTGCCCAGCAGGAGGAGCTTTTTGAGGATCTCCCCGGCCGGTTTTCCGATGCGTTCCGTCAGGTCCTTGACCGTGATGGTCTCCGCGGTCATGTAGGCTGTTTCGATCTTGATGGGGGCCATCATCTGCTGCGCGGAGGGCTTCCTGCCCTTAAGCCGCCTTCCTCTTACGACCTCATCGTCCGTCTCCATGAAGCGCGGCTGGGATTTCCTGACGCTCTGCTTGCGCTGCTTGCTGACGTGCTCCGGATCGGGCTTACGGACGTAATTCTTCTTGTTCGGGTCGTAATTGCTGGCCCTCTCCTTCTCAATGGGGACGAGAAGATCGTCCGCCGCCGGTTTGACGGGCGCAGGGCCGCGGCCAAAGCCGGGCCGCGGCGCCATGCCGGGGCGCGGCGGGAAACCGGGGCGGCCTGCCATCGGCGCGCCGGGCGCGGGACGGCCATACTGCGGAGATCCGGGCGCCGGGCGGCCGTACTGCGGAGCACCGGGCGCCGGGCGGCCGTACTGCGGAGCGCCGGGTGCCGGGCGGCCGTACTGCGGAGATCCGGGCGCCGGACGGCCGTACTGCGGCGCGCCGGGGACCGACCTGCTGACAGCGGGGCCAGCCTGCTGCGGCTGGGCGAATCTGCCCTGGATCGGGGCGGGGGTCACGGGCGCCGGCCTTGGCTGCGGCTTCTCCGGCTGTGCGGCGGCTGCCTGAACGGCAGGCTTTTCCGCTTCCGCCGGCAAAACGGCCTCTATGGGCGCAGCAGCGGCTGGGCTCTCCTGCTTTTTCACCTCAGGCGGGAGGGCTTCCTGCGCAGGCGCGGCCTGCACAGGGACGGCGTCGGCCGGCGGTTCGGCCGGGGCTTTCGCCTCGGGTTCCGCAGCAATTTTCGGCGGAGCCGCCGGGGCAGGTTGTTCAGCCTCCGCCATCTCCTGCGCCGCGGCCTGATCCAGGATGGCCTGTTCCTCCTCATCCGGCATCGTCCAGGCCTTGGTGTGCGACTGGAACAATTGCTGCTGCTGCTCCTGGCGGAGGCGCAATCTGTCTTCTTCTTCCTGACGCAGGAACATGTTCTCCTGCTGCCTGAGCATCTGCAGCATGATGTCCGCGTTGCGCTTGACCCGCTCGGCCTCTGAGATGATCACGCCCGCCTTCTGATTCAGATCCTTGATCGTGTCTTTCAGACCGGTATTTGCCATTCAGCCCTTGTCCTCCGCAATCCTCTGTTGGTTTCCGCCATGTTCGCCCATGGAGAGTATCTTTTGCGCCTGAAGCGCCAGTTCCCCTTGTCTGACCGCCGCCGCGGCCATCCCGGCCCGCCCGCAGGCCTGCCCCAGCAGTCCGTCTGTGAGTGTAAAGACCGCAACATTGCGGTACGCGCAGGCATCCTCCAGTTTCTTCCGGGTGTTCCCGCTTGCCCTGGGATCCACCAGTACCATCGCCGCCCTGTTCTCCTTGATGAGGTTCAGGCTCATCTCAGCGCCCGGGACAAGCTGCCCCGACCTGAACGCCAGCCCCAGGATCCCGGCAAGCTCCCTGTCACGCCCCACCGGCCGCTCCCTTTTGGGCAAACTGGATCTGGCGGGCGAGCTGTTCAAGGATCTCCTGGCTGATGGACCGATCCAGCGCCCGGTCCAGCGCCTTCTGTTTCCCGGCTTTCTTCAGGCAGCCCTCAGTCGGGCAGACGTAGGCGCCGCGCCCGGACTTCTTGCCGGTAAAATCCAGAGCGATCTCATCCTCCGGCGTTCGCACGACGCGCAGCAGCTCTTTCTTCGGCTTCATTTCCCTGCAGCCGACGCACATCCGCAGCGGGGTCTTCTTCGGCATGCCTTCGCCTCTCCCTTAATACCCGGGATGATAGGGCCTGGTATCAGGCCCTTCCGGATCCCCTTCGTCCAGGCTTTCCTCCTGCAGGAGGCTCTCGTCGTAGCCCTGCTGACGCATCAGTTCCTCCACCTGCGTCTGGGACTTGATGTCGATCTTCCAACCGGTCAGCTTCGCCGCCAGCCTGGCGTTCTGCCCTTCCTTGCCGATGGCCAGGGAGAGCTGCATGTCCGGGACGACCACGCGGCAGATCTTCTCCTCATCGGAGATGAACACGCTGATGACGTGCGCCGGGTTGAGCGCGTTGGCGACGAACTCCGCCGGATCGGGGGACCACTTGATGATGTCGATCTTCTCGTTCTTCAGCTCGCTCACGACCTTCTCGACCCTGGAACCCCTGGGCCCGACGCAGGCGCCGACCGGGTCGATCATGGGGTCGACGGAGTACACCGCGATCTTGGTCCTGCTCCCCGCCTCCCTGGCGATGGAGCGGATCTGGACGACGCCGGTCGCGATCTCAGGGACTTCCATCTCAAACAGCCGCTTGACCAGGCCGGGATGGATCCGGCTGACGTAGACCTGGGGGTTGCGGGCGAACTCGCTGCCGGATCTGCGGACCTTGAGGACGTAGACCTTGACGTGATCCCCCTCGCGGTAGCTCTCCCCGGGGATGAACTCATTGCTCTCCATCACGCCTTCCGTGCGGCCCAGCTCCAGGTAGACGGCCTTGGGCTCGATCCGCTGCACGATGGCGGTCAGGATCTCGTTTTCCTTCTCGATGTATTCGTCATAGATCTTGCCGCGCTCCGCCTCCCGGATGCGCTGCACCAGCATCTGCTTGGCGGTCTGCGCCGCCACGCGGCCGAAGTTCTCCGGCGTGACGTCCAGCTCAACGATGTCGCCGACGTGGAAATCAGGGCGGATCTTCGTCGCCTCGTCAAGGGAGATCTGCATGTCCGGCTCTTCCACGATGTCGGAGACGACCTTGCGCAGGTAGACCCTCGCGCCTTCCTTGCGGGTCAGCTTCACGCTCAGGTTGGACACCGGCACGTTGGCCTGGCGGTTGTTGCGCCGGTACGCGGCTTTCAGCGCGTCCTCGACCGTATCGACAAGGATCTCCTCATTGATGTCCTTCTCCCTGGCCAGCATGGAGATCGCATCCATCAGATCCAGTTTCTGGCTGTTCATACCTCTTCCTCCCGCTCATTCATGCCGGGTCCATCCAGCACGCTCATATCGATCTCGCGCCGCACAAGCGCCACGTCCGCCTGCGGGAAGACCATCTCCCCGCCCTGAGTCCTGATCCTGATACCTTCTTCTCCAAAGCCCGTCAGGATGCCTGAAAACTCTTTTCTTCCGCCGGCCGGGCGGTACAGGCGGACCTCCACCCGGCTTCCGGCCGCCTTCTGCGCGTCCTTTTCGTTTTTGATGGGCCTGTCAAGGCCGGGCGAGCTGACCTCGAGGAAATCATATTCCACCGCTTCCAGCCTGGGCTGGACCGCCCTGTGAAAGGTCTCGCAGTCCGTCAGGCTGATGCCGCCGGGCCTGTCCACAAAAATACGCAGGTACGTGCCCGTCGGTTCCCTGTCAAGCCTGGTCTCCACCAGTTCATACCCAAGCTCCAGGGCTGTCCCCCCGCTGATCCGCTCCGCCTGCTGGATCGGTCTCTCTTTTCCCCTCATTCGTTCCCTTCAAACACAAAAAGCGGGACGATGCTGCTTTCTGACAGGAAAACACAGGAAAATCGCTCCTGTTTCCCGCCAACGGCAGCTCCCACTTTTTTCGTCAAGCCCTTCTTTCCTGTCCAAAGTCAGATCACGCTGCGGATTATACCATGGATACAGGCAGTTGGCAAGGAGATTGCGCAAACTCCCCGCGCAGTCCCTTTCCTTGACATTTCCTCTCCAAGAAACCTATAATCCATCGATAAACAAGGGATTTTTACCGCTGGAGGCCTGACATGCACATTCTGGATACATTGAAAGAGCGCGGTTTCATCGCCCAGGTCACCTATGAGGAAGAACTGTACAGGCAGCTGGAGCGGGAAAGCACCGTGTTCTACGTCGGCTTTGACCCCACCGCGCCCAGCCTGCATTTCGGGCATTTCATCCCCATCCTTGCCATGGCGCACATGCAGCGGGCAGGCCACGTCCCCATCGCCCTGGTCGGCGGGGGCACCGCGCAGGTGGGCGATCCCAGCGGAAAGACGGAACTGCGCAGGATGATGGACCAAAAGACGCTTTTCGACAACCAGGAGAAGATCCGGGAACAGCTCTCCCGCTTCCTCGACTTCTCAGGCGACAGGGCCCTGATGGACAACAACGCCGACTGGCTGGGGGAGCTCAACTACCTCTCCTTCATCCGCGAGATCGGCGCGCACTTCTCCGTCAACCGGATGATCGCGGCGGAATGCTACCGCCAGAGGATGGAGCGCGGGCTGACCTTCCTTGAGTTCAACTACATGGTGATGCAGGCCTATGACTTCCTGGAGCTCTACCGCCGCCGCGGCTGCAGGCTGCAGATGGGCGGGGACGACCAGTGGAGCAACATGCTCGCGGGCGCCGACCTCATCAGGCGCAAGGAGGAGGAGGCCGCCTTCGCCTGCACCTTCAACCTGCTGCTCAATTCCGAAGGCCACAAGATGGGCAAGACGGAACGCGGCGCCCTGTGGCTGGACGCCGGGATGTGTCCGCCGTATGAGTTCTACCAGTACTGGCGCAACATCGCCGACAGTGACCTGCCCTGGCGATGCTCACCTTCCTCCCCATGGACGAGGTGCGCCGCCTGTCCGCGCTGGAAGGCGCCGGCATCAACGAGGCCAAGAGCGTGCTGGCCTTTGAGACGACCAAGCTGGTGCACGGCGAGGAAGAGGCCCTGAAGGCCCAGCAGGCGTCCGCCGCGCTGTTCTCAGGCGGCGGAAGCATGCAGGACGTGCCGACATACTCCCTCACCCTCCCTCAGCTGAAGGAAGACAGCCGCCTCACCACCCTGCTCTTCCTCTGCGGACTGTGCCAGAGCCGCAGCCAGGCGAGGAAAATGGTGGAGCAGGGCGCGGTCCTGGTCGGGGAATCGAAGGCCGACGACACGGAGGCGCGGCTTTCGGAGGCTGACTTCCCGTCGGAGGGCCTGCTGCTGCGGCGCGGCAAAAAGAATTACTGCCGCGTGATGCTCGTGCGATGACCGGCCCGGACGGCTGCTTCACCCTGGCCGCCGCGGGACGGGAGGAGATCCTCGTCCGCAGAAGCCGTTTCATCGGGACCGCCTCACCCGCAAAGAGTGAAGAAGAAGCGCTTGAAGCGATCCGAAGCGCGAAATCTGAATACAGGGACGCCTCCCATCATTGCTATGCCTACATCATCGGCGAAAAAGCCGGGCTGATGCGGTTTTCAGACGATAGGGAGCCCCAGGGCACCGCGGGTCTGCCCATCCTTGAGGTGCTCAAGGGAAAGCGGCTGGTCAACTGCGCCGTCGTGGTCACCCGGTATTTCGGCGGCGTTCTGCTCGGCACGGGGGGGCTTTCGCGCGCCTACAGCCTGGCTGCCTCACAGGCGGTCAAAAGCGCCGGCATCGCCCTTTCCCTGCGCAGCGTCAGGGTCAGGGCGCAGATCCCCTACACGTGCTGGGACAAGGTGAATCACGCCCTTGAGCGCTTTTCGGTCTGCGATGTCATGCGGGAGTTTACCAGCCTGGTCACCCTGTCGTTCACCGCGCGGGAGAGGGACACCGACACGCTTCACAAAGAGCTTGCCGCCCTGACGGACGGCAATGCGGCGCTTGAGTGTTCAGAGCCCTTCTACTGTCTGTGGGAGGTCGGTCAGGAAGGATCCCTTTCATAAACAGTATTTTTCGATCGCTTTTCCCACGCCGTCCTGATCGTTGCTGGTAGTGACTGCGTCAGCGGCATTCCGGACCGTCTCCGGCGCGTTGGCCACCGCAACGCCCAGGCCCGCGTAGCGCAGCATCGGCAGGTCGTTGAGCTGATCGCCCACCGCCATGACTTCCTCACGCCTGATGCCCAGCCGATCCGCGAGTATCCGGAGCCCGCTCCCCTTGTCCGCGTCCGCCGGGATCACCTCCATGTTCCATTCGCCCGACTGGGTCAGCGAGGCGCCTTTGATGTCCCCCAGCTCTGCGCGAAGCACCTCCGGCGGCTTGCTGCTTTTGAGCAGATAGATGAAGAACTTGTACACTGGCTGCGCCAGCGCTTTCTCGCAGGCCGTGAGCCCATGCTCATAGACGACGCCCCTTTGATATGTATCCCTTCTGAAGTCCGTTTCGGAATGGTGCCTGTGTTCCTTATGCCTGGAGACCACGGTCCCTCTTCCGAAGATATGATAGCCCTCGCCTAGCCTTTCCAGCGCCTCAAACGTTTCCCTCGCGCTCTGAACAGGGAGGAACCTCTCAAAGATCCTGTCCTTCATCGGGGACAGGTCGATCACCGAGCCGTTGAGGCTGATGATGGGACACTCGATTTCCTTTTCCATCATCACCATCGCCGCGTTTTCGGGGAACCTCCCCGTGCAGGCGGCGAAGAGGATCCCCTTCTCCTGCGCTTTCCTGATCATTCTGAGGGTATAGGGGCTGATGCGGGAGGACTTGTCCAGGAGGGTCCCGTCCAGGTCCGTCGCGATCAGCCGGATCTTTCTTTCCATCTCTTCTTCTCTATCTCCGGCAGCACTTCATTGAAATGGCGGCTTGATGACAAAACGCCTGCCGCGCAGGGATGGTACCTCAAATGATTCCGGAAAAGCAAGTTCGCACGCGCACAGCATCAGACCGCCGCTGCCATGGGCCCTGTTGAACGCGCGGTCCCCGTATACCTCATCCCCCAGGACGGGGTGCCCCAGGAAGGCCAGGTGCGCGCGGATCTGGTGCGTCCGGCCGGTTTGGAGCCTGACGCGCAGGGAGGTGACCTCCCCCGCCCTGATCGTGCTGTATTCCGTGACGATCCGCTTCGCGCCGTCCTGGCGCTTCTCTGAGACGCGCACCCTCGCTTCCCTTGCATCCTTATACAGCCACGCGCTCACCACGGCTGAAGGCGGGCTGATCCCGCCCCTAACGAGGCATTGATATATCTTTTCGATCCGGTGTTCCCTGAAGGCGTTTTGAATTGTCTCGGCCGTCTCTTCGTCCTTTGCCAGAAGGAGCAGGCCGCTGGTCTGGTTGTCCAGCCGGTGGACCAGAAGCGGCTCATACGCGCCGCCGCTGCGTTCCCTGGCCCAGGACAAAACGGAAAAACCGCTGCGCGCGTTCTCATCGGTGTTCACCCCGGCGGGCTTATGAAGGATCAGGCACTGCCCGTCCTCATACAGCACGGGGATCTCCGCCTGGTGAAAAGGGGTATAGATGACCACTTCATCGCCCTGGCGGATCATCACGTTTTCTGTCGCCCTGACGCCGTTGACCAGGATGTCCTTTTTCTTCAGCGCTTCCCGCGCCGCGTGCCGCGGCAGCAGGGGCAGCTGGCGGGTTACGGCGCTGATCAGGGTTCCGGGCTGGGACATGACCAGATGATATCGGTTCAACCTCAGCCCCCCCAATCAGTGAATGCAAACATACAGAGTCTATTCAGACGGACCGCGGATGTCAAGAATGTTCACATGCGTCACAATTAATGCATGTTCATACTTTAATACAATGAAAATACAGGGGCTTGCTTGTATAAACAATCACACGTCTGTATTATTTGCATATTCGCAGAGTATGCGGAATAAAGAAGGAGGTCAGGATGTCATGAAAAGGCGATCCCTCATCACTCTATTGGTAGCGCTCGCTCTGATTCTGTCTGCGGGTGCCCCCGCGCTGGCGGAAGATACCATCAAGATCGGCGGGATTGGCGTCCTGTCCGGCGACTATGGTTTCTATGGACAGGCCGTCCAGGAAGGGGTCAACCTCTACGTCAAGCAGGTCAACGCCGCGGGCGGCGTGCTGGGCAAGCAGGTCGAGATCCTCTGGGAAGATACCCAGGCTGACGCCTCCGTGGCGATCAACGCCTACTACAAGCTGACCGAGCAGGACGGGATCGTCGGCTTCGTCGGCGGCGTGCTGACAGGCGAAACCAAGGCCATCGCCGAAGTGTCCGCTGAGGACGGGATCCCCCAGATCACCGCCTCCGCCACGGCCTACGACGTGACCACGAACAGGCCCAACGTTTTCCGCACCTGCTTCCTCGACCCGACCCAGGGCATCGGCATCGCGAACTACGTGGCGGAGATCGGCGTCAAAAAAGCGGCGATCCTGTACGACAACGCCGATGACTATTCCAAGGGCCTGAGCGAGGCTTTCAAGGCCAAGGCGGAAGAGCTCGGGATCCAGATCGTCGCCGAGGAAGTCGGCGCCTACAAGGCCAAGGACTACCGGACGCAGCTGACCACGATCCAGGCCGCGGCCCCGGAAGCCGTCTTCCTTCCCTACTACGGCTCCGATGCCGCCCTCATCCTTGCCCAGGCCAAGGAGATCGGCCTTGACGTCAAGTTCTACGGCGGGGACGGCATTTCGGACATCAACGTGAACATCGCCGACATGAGCCTGCTGGCCAACATGGTGTACACCGACCACTTCACCAACGAAGTGCCCGGCGAAGTCGTCACCAGGTTCCTCACGGACTACAAGGCCGAATACGGCAAGGAGCCGAGCATCGCCTTCACCGCGACAGGCTACGACGCCGCGCTCGTGCTGCTCTCCGCGATCCAGGCGGCCGGCACCACCGAGAAAGAGGCTGTTGTGGCAGCCATCAAGAACAGCAGCGTCACGGGCGTGACGGGCCCCATCGCGTTTGACGACCATAACGATCCGATCAAGAACGTGTTCATCCTCACCTTTGACGCGCAAGGCAACAAAGTTTTCGTCAAGGAAGTTGAACTGTAATCCACTTTCATTCATAATGAGGGGGGCGGATGGGTAACCTCCCCCCCTCATTTTATGTAACTGAAACAGTCGAGGTGAGCGGATGGGCCTGTTCCTGAATCAACTGGTCAACGGCGTTCACGTGGGAAGCATCTATGCGCTGATCGCCCTGGGCTACACGATGGTGTACGGCATCGTCAAGCTGATCAATTTCGCGCACGGCGACATCATCATGGTCGGCGCGTACACGGCAGTCGTCACGCTGGTGAGTCTGGGATGGTCAGCGCCGGTCGCTTTGGTTGCCGCGGTCGCCCTCTGCCTTGTGTTCGGCATCACGATCGAGCGGGTCGCGTATAAGCCGCTGCGCAGTTCGCCGCGCATCTCCTCGCTGATCACGGCCATCGGCGTGAGCATGCTGCTACAGAACGGCGCGCTTCTGCTGTTCGGCGCGCAGTCCCGCCCCTTTCCGTCCGTCGTTTCGGTCGATCCGCTCATCGTGGGCAGCGTCCGGCTGAGTTTCGTGACCTTGCTGACCATGGCCGTGTCCCTGGTCCTCATGGCGCTGCTGACGGTTTTCGTGCGCTCAAGCAGGACCGGCAAGGCCATGCGCGCGGTGAGCGAAGACCAAAGCACCGCGCAGCTCATGGGCATCAACGTCAACAACACCATCACCGCCACCTTCGCCATCGGCAGCGTGCTGGCCGGGATCGGGGCGTTCCTCTACTGCATGGCCTACCCCTCGATCTCGCCCACGATGGGATCGCTCCCCGGGCTAAAGGCGTTCATCGCGGCGGTCCTCGGCGGCATCGGCATCATCCCCGGGGCGATGCTCGGAGGGTTCGTGATGGGCATTGCCGAGAGCCTGACCAAGGCCTACATCTCAACGCAGCTGTCAGACGCCGTGGTGTACGGCATCCTGATCGTGGTCCTGCTGGTCAAACCCACCGGCCTGCTCGGCAAATCATCCAGTGAGAAGGTGTGAGGCGAAGATGAACAAGAAAACCAAGTCCATCCTGCTCAACACCTTAAGCCTGCTGCTGGTCTACCTCGTCATCGCCATCGCCATCGGAACGGGCGGGATGAACAATTACATCTCCAACATCCTCGTCACGGTGCTCATCACGGTCATCATGACGGCCAGCCTCAACGTGACGACGGGCCTGCTGGGCCAGCTGGCGCTGGGGCACGCGGGCTTCATGGCCATCGGGGCGTATACCGCCGCGCTGTTCACCAAGACGGTCCCGCTCTCCATCGGGCTGAGCCTGCCGCTCGGCCTCCTGATCGGCGGCATCACGGCCGCGCTGTTCGGCATGCTCATCGGCATCCCGGCGCTGAGACTGCAGGGGGATTACCTGGCCATCATCACGCTGGGCTTCGGCGAGATCATCCGCGTGGTGATCGTGAACCTGGACATCACGGGCGGTGCCTCGGGCCTGACGCGCATCGCGCGCATGTCGCGCGTGTTTTCAGATGACCGCGCGGTCTCCAGCGCGATCCAGTTCACGCTCGTCTTCTGGATCACCGCGCTGATCATCGCGAGCATCTTCACCCTGGGCCGCTCCCGCCACGGCCGTGCGATCATCTCCATCCGGGAGAACGCCATCGCGGCGGAGGCGACCGGCATCCCGACGACGAAGTACAAACTGCTGGCCTTCACCATCGCGGCCTTCTTCGCCGGCATCGCCGGCGGGCTGTACGCGCACCAGACGAGCATCCTGATGGCCAAGGACTTCGGCTTCAACAAATCCATCGAATACCTGGTCATGATCGTTCTGGGCGGCATGGGCAGCATCACCGGCTCCATCATCGCGTCCTTCGTGCTCGTTGCGCTGCCCGAAATGCTGCGCGGCCTGGCGGAGTACCGCCTGGTCATCTATTCCCTCCTGCTCATCCTGATGATGCTGTTCCGTCCCGCAGGGCTGATGGGCACGCGGGAGTTTTCGATGCTGGAGGCCTGGGAGGGCCTTGAAAGGCGGTTCAAACGCGTGTTCCGCTTCAAGGCCTCCGAAACAAGGATGCCCTTCCAGCCGCGGTACGACGTGTGGGAGGACAAGCCCGTCCTTGAGACCGTCAACCTCGGCATCGCCTTCGGCGGGCTGAAGGCGGCGGAAAAGATCGACATCCGGCTGATGGACAATGAGATCGTCGGCCTCATCGGCCCCAACGGCGCGGGGAAGACGACGGTGTTCAACCTCCTGACCGGGGTGTACGCGCCTACGGAGGGCCAGGTCGTCCTGCTGGGCAAGCCCATCAACGGCAGGCTGACCCACCAGATCACCCAGGACGGGATCGCGCGCACCTTCCAGAACATCCGCCTGTTCAAGTCGATGACGGCCATGGAGAACATCAAGGTCGCCTTCCATTCCCGCATGCACTATTCCCCGCTGTCGGGGATCCTGAGGAACGCGCAGTGCCTCAGCGAGGAACGCGGCATCGACATCCGCGCGCGGGAATTGCTGCGCGTGTTTGAGATGGAGGGCCTGGCCGACGTCCGCGCGGGCTCCCTGCCCTACGGGCAGCAGCGCAAGCTGGAGATCTGCCGCGCGCTGGCGTCCAACCCCAAGGTGCTTTTGCTGGATGAGCCGGCGGCCGGCATGAACCCCAGCGAGACGATGGAACTGATGCAGACGATCAAGATCATCAGGGACCAGTTCTCCGTCGCCATCCTGCTCATCGAGCATGACATGAAGCTGGTCATGGGCATCTGCGAGCGGATCTATGTGCTCAACTACGGCCGCGTCATCGCCCAGGGCAGCCCGGAGGAGATCCGCAGCAATCCGGAGGTCATCGCCGCCTATCTGGGCACACGCAAAGCGGAAGAGGAGGCGGCGGCCCATGCTTAAAGTTCAGGGGATCGACCTGTATTACGGCGCCATCCATACGCTCCGCGGGATTTCCTTCGAGGTGAAAAAAGGCGAGATCGTGTCCCTCATCGGCGCCAACGGCGCCGGGAAGAGCTCCATCCTCAACGCGATCTCCGGCCTTGTGCCGATCTCCGCCGGCGACATCCTCTTCCAGGACGCTTCCATCCGCAGAACGCCCGCCCACCTTCTCGCCGCGCGCGGCCTGGCGCAGGTGCCGGAAGGACGCAGGGTCTTCTCCAGGATGACGGTGCTGGAAAACCTGGAGATGGGCGCTTTCACCCGGAAGGACAGATCGGAACTCCAGTCTGACATGGAGAAGGTGTTCGTCCATTTTCCCCGCCTGAAGGAACGGCGCAAACAGCTCGCCGGCACCCTCTCCGGCGGCGAGCAGCAGATGCTGGCGATGGGGCGCGGCCTGATGGGACGGCCAAAACTGTTGATGATGGACGAGCCGTCCATGGGGCTGTCCCCCATGCTGGTGCAGGAGATCTTCGATATCATCCGGCAGATCAACCAGGAGGGCACGACCATCCTGCTGGTGGAGCAGAACGCCCAGATGGCGCTCTCCCTGGCACAGCGCGCCTACGTGCTGGAGACGGGCCGCATCGTCAAGTCCGGCCTGGGCAGCGAGCTGCTTCTGGATGAGGACGTTCAGAAAGCCTACCTGGGCGGGTAAAGCATCGCAAAAGGATCTGCGGACACTTTTTCGTTTGGGAAGAACGGGCATTTTCACCCGGCCGCCGCGCCCGCGATCAGTGAAAATGCGGGGAACGGATGGCTCCGCAATGCTCCCCGCCCGCCCGGCAAAGCCGAATGAAACGACTGCAGTCAGAGGGCTGTGCCCTCTGAAACTCCGCAGGATCAGGTTTGTTTACAGCTTCAGACGCCTGAAAGAGGCGTTTCTTTTTTTGCCCTTTCACCCTGCGGGCGCTTTTTCCTGAGCTGAATAAAAAGCACTGAGAGGAACACGGTCAGAATGGCCATCATCTGGATCATGCTGAAGGAGCGCCCGTACACCAGAAGGTCCAGCAGCGCGATCTCGATGAGCAAGAGGTTGTTGATGCTGCTGCTCTCAAACGCGGACAGGCCGGACTGGCTCTTCGTCCACAGGAAGAAGCCAAGGGCGCCGCTGATGCCGCTGAGGTAGACCAGGATCAGGAGCAGGCGGCCGGTGATGACCGGGATCCCTTCCAGAAGAAGGCCGGCGGCCAGCAGCACGGCGGACCCGAAGAACATCGGCTTTGCCGCAAGCAGCCGGGGCCTGACGGAGGTATTCTTCAGCAGCGCGCGGTTGATGTTCAGGTTCAAGGCATAACCCAGGGAGGAGAGCAGCATGAACAGCATCCCGACGGCTGAGAACGCGCCGCTGTCAAAGGGCGTGTAATACAGCGTGATGCCGGTCACCATCAGCATCATCCCGGCCAGGTCGCCCCAGCCCTGGTTTTCCTTAAGAAGGAACCTGTCCGCCAGCAGGACGAAGGAGGTGTTGCCGGCGCTGAGGAACAGGGAGGACTGCGTCGGGGTCAGGTGTGACTGGCCGACATACTGCAGCCCCTGCGCGGCCGCGTAGCCCAGGATCCCCAGCAGGATGACCTTCCTGATGGGGAGCGTCTGCTTTTCGCGCTGTCCCCTTCCGATGCCGGGCAGAAACAGGAGCGCCGAGGCAAGCAGATACCGCAGCCCCGAAAGGGTCAGCGGCCCGATCCCCTCCCGAAACGCCTCCTTGTTGAGGATATAGGAACCCGACCACAGCACCGTGGTCAGAATCGCCAGGAGCACGGCCTTCCTCTTCAGGCCCTGTCCCGACCCCTGCCCCCCAACCGCCTCAGGAGCGGTCCCGGGGGCGGACAGCCGTATGCCAGACATGAACACCCTCCCGCCTTCTCTCCTGGTCCTCCTGCGCGTTCGCCGGCGGCCGGCGCCGTCCGGTCAGCCGGGGACCGGACCGCTTATCGGACCGCCCGTTTCAGCGTCTCCGCGCAATCCGCCTTTTCCCATGGCAGATCCAGGTCCGGACGGCCGAAGTGGCCGTAGGCGGCGGTCGGGCGGTAGATGGGACGGCGCAGATCCAGCCTGCGGATGATGCCGTCGGGACTGAAATCCATCACGTCCTGCAGCGCCCGGGCGATCGCGTCGTCCGATGCCTTGCCGGTGCCGAAGGTGTCCACGGAGAAGCTGACCGGGTGCGCCAGGCCGATGGCATAGGCGACGGCGACCTGGCAGCGGCGGGCCAGGCCGGCGGCCACGACGTTGAGCGCCGCATACCGCGCCATGTAGGCCGCGGAACGGTCCACCTTGGTGGGGTCCTTGCCGGAAAAGCAGCCGCCGCCGTGGGGCACGAAGCCGCCGTAGGTGTCCACGATGATCTTGCGCCCGGTCAGCCCGCTGTCCCCCGCGGGCCCGCCGATGACGAAGCGCCCGGATGGATTGACGTGATAGCAGGTGTCCCCGGTGAGCATGTGCGCCGGGATCGCCTTGCGGATGACCTCCTCCATGACGGCCCCGCGGATCTCCGCCTGGGAAACGGACGGGCTGTGCTGAACGGAGATGACCGCGTTGTTCACTTCGACCGGCACTCCGTCCCGGTAGAGAACGCTCACCTGGCTCTTGCCGTCGGGGCGCATCCAGGGGAGGCTGCCGGACCTGCGGATCACTTCCATCCTCCGGGCCAGCCTGTGCGCCAGGGCGATGGGCATGGGCAGGTATTCCGGTGTCTCGTCGCTGGCGTAGCCGAACATCATCCCCTGGTCCCCCGCGCCCGTCAGCTGCGGCTGGTCCTTGTTTTCCCGCGTTTCCTCGGCGCTGCTGACGCCCTGGCTGATGTCGGGCGACTGCTCCTGCACGGCGGTCAGGACGGCGCAGGTATGCCCGTCAAAGCCGATGTCCGGGCTGTCATAGCCCAGGTCCAGCACGACGGAGCGCGCGATGTCCTGGATGGGCACGTAGGTGTTGGTGGTGATCTCCCCCATCACCAGGACCAGGCCCGTGGTGGCGCAGGTCTCGCACGCCACGCGCGCGTTTGGATCCTCCGTGAGGATGGCGTCAAGGACGGCGTCGGAGATCTGGTCGCAGACCTTGTCCGGGTGACCCGCCGTCACGGACTCCGAGGTAAAGATCCTGTCCATGGCTGATTGCTTCCTTCCCTAAAAAATGAGCGCCATCTCCTGATAAGCGCTCAACGTCGGCTTATCTTCCGGCTTTCGCCGCTGGATGTGGCACCTTGCTTTCGCAGGCTGCCGGGCATCATCGGTCCAGTCCCTCCGCCGCTCTTGATAAGCGTATTCACTTGCTGTCAGTGTACCCTGCATTTCCCTTTCGGTCAAGGCTTTTCATTGACATTGCCGCCCGGCTGGGATAGTCTTTCTCCATCAAGCGGCGGAGGTCTGTATGCTTTTCATCGGGATCTGCGGCCCCAGCGGTTCCGGCAAGACCACCCTTTCCGAGGAGCTGGTCCGCGCGGCCGGCGTATCCAGCACGCTGATCAAACAGGACGCCTACTATTATGATTTCCCTGACTGCAGCTTTGATGAGCGGGCCAGGATGAACTACGACGAACCGGGCATCTTTGACCATGACCTGCTGCTTGGTGACGTCAGCCAGCTGCTCGCGGGCCGGCCTGTCACCCGGAAATCCTATGATTTCTCCAACTACGCCCGCAATGACAGCGACGAGCTGATCGTTCCCGGCGAGGTGCTCATCGTGGAGGGCATCCACGCGTTCTTTGACGACCGGCTGTGCGAGAGGATGTTCCTGAAGCTCTACATCAACGTGGAGCCTGACATCTGCCTGCTGCGGCGCATCAACCGGGACATCAAGGAGCGGGAGCGCAGCATCGACAGCATCACCCGGCAATACCTGACCACGGTCAAGCCCATGTATGACGCGCACATCCGCAACTACATCCACAAGGCGGACGTGATCGTGACCCGGGGCGGGAAAAACGCCAGGATCGTGGAGATCCTCGCGGGCTACCTGCGGGACGCGCTCGAGCAGAAGATCGCTCAGGCCGACGCGCAATAGACTGACCGTATCCGGCCGGCAGTTTGATCCTCTTCACGCAGTCAGGTGGTCCAGCAGCACTTTGGCCCCGATGACGATCAGGCAGATGCCGCCCGCCAGCTGCGCCTTTGCCTGATAGCGCGCGCCGAAGCGGCGGCCGATGGATACGGCGAGCAGGGACAGCGCGAAGGTGATCAGGCCGATCAGGCCGACAGCCTCTAGGATCCGGATCTCCAGCATCGCAAAGGCGATGCCGGCCGCCAGGGCGTCGATGCTGGTCGCGAGGCTGAGCATCATCAGTTCGCCGAAGCGCAGGGGCGTACAGGCCTCGGCGTCCCCGTCCGGTTTCAGCGCTTCCCGGATGAGCTTGATGCCGATGAAGGCCAGCAGGCCGAAGGCGACGAAGTGGTCAAAGGCCTGGATGTACGCGGAAAAGCCCGTCCCCAGCAGCCAGCCCAGCAGCGGCATCAAAGCCTGGAAGAAACCGAAGGACAGCGCGATAAGGATCCCTTCCGTCCCTTTCTTTTCCCTCAGGCAGGCCCCTTTGCACAGCGCGACGGCAAAGGCGTCCATCGAAAGCCCCGCCGCAACGGCCATCAGTTCGATCAGTCCCATGCGTTTCCTCCCGCGTGATTCCGGCGGAGTGTAGCAAAGATGAAGTTTTATGTCAAATGTATGAAGATTCTCCGTTCATCCGTTTGATTATTCGCATATCCTGTGGTAAGATTCGGCTGTATACCTGCGGCGCAGGGAAAATGGATGTGTTCGCGGCATCATGCAGGATTTGGGTCATCCGGAACGTTGAATAAATGGATCGCGGCAAGCGCTTGAAACCATTGGGCAAGCATCCCGGCATGCCGGAAAAGGATGGAAGAAAATGGAGTGGAACAAAGCAAGGAAATTCGCGCTGATGGCGGCGCTGCTGCTGGTCGCCGTCCTGCTTGCCGCGTGCACCGCAACGCCGGACACGACCGGAAACAACCAGTCCGGCGTGGGCAACCAGGACATCGTTCCCTTCCCGATCAGAAGCCCTGAGGTCTCCGCGGCGCCTTCGGCCACCCCGACCATCGGGGCGGTGATCAGCCTGCCCAGCTCCGTCATCAACCAGCCCACACCGGGCGGCTGGGGCAGCATCATCACCAGCGCTCAGCCCCTTGTCACCCCCACCGCGACGGTCTGGGGCGGCATCATCGTGATCACCAATACCCCCGGCGCGCCGACCCCGACGCCCACCAGCTCAGTCCTCAAACTCGGCGCGGAGGGGCCCGCCGTTCGGGCGCTGCAGCAACGGCTGAAATCCCTTGGCTACAACATCGGCTCGGTCGACGGCGATTTCGGCCAGACGACCGAGGCGGCGGTCAAGGCCTTCCAGGCCCGCAACG
>CAZVSG010000012.1:18428-20146 GCA_964629345.1 uncultured Christensenella sp.
CTGCCGCCGCGGCCCACCGCGACGCCCACCCCCCGCCCGACGCCGACCCCCCAGGTCAAGCCCAACGTCTTCCTTCAGAACGGCTCCTCAGGCAGCGACGTGCGCAGGATGCAGGAGCGGCTGATCGACCTGGGCTACCTGCTGGGCAGCGCGACGGGCGTGTTTGACAGCGCGACGGAGGCCGCTGTCTTTGCCTTCCAGCGGCGCAACACCTCTTACTCCGACGGCATCGCCGGCCCCCTGACGCTGGAGAAGCTGTATTCATCCTCCGCCCGGGGCACGTCGACCCCTGAAGGCATCATCGGCACCTCGCTGCAGCGCGGCCTGAAGGATTCCGCGGCAGTGCGGCTGATCCAGAGCAGGCTGAAGGAACTGCGCTTCTACGCCGGCAGCGTCGACGGCGATTTCGGCGCCAGCACGGAAGCCGCGGTGAAAGCCTTCCAGAGCGCCAACGGCCTCACGCCCGACGGGCACGTGGGCGGGGGCACCTTCAGCAGGCTGTTCGGCAATGACGCCAACGGCCCGACCCGCACCGCGACCCCGCGCCCGGACCAGTCCACACCGCAGCCCACCAAGATCCCCTTCTACGTCAATGTGACGCCCAACCCGCAGGGGCAGTACGTCACGCTCCGTGAGGGCAACAGCGGTACGCTGGTGCGCAATTTGCAGCAGGCGCTGAAAAACCGGGGCTACTTCGACCTTGAGGTCGACGGGCTGTACGGCTTTGGCACGACGACGGCGGTGAAGGCCTTCCAGAAGGCCAAGGGCCTGTCGCAGGACGGGGTGGCGGGGCCCGCCACCCAGCGCATCCTCTTTGAAGGGGACTATCCCGCCGGATCATAAATACCGACAAAGTATCTGCGGATACTTTGTCGTTTAGTAAGAACGGGCATTTTCACTCCGCCGCTGCGCTCCTGGTCAGTGAAAATGCAAGGAATGAATTGCTCCGCAATTCTCCCCGCCCGCCCGGCAAAGCCAAATGAAACGATTGCTGTCAGAGGGCTTTGCCCTCTGAGACTCCCCTGGATACAGCTTGTCTATGCCATGAGCCGCCGGAGAATCACCGGCGGCTTTTCGTTTGGAAGAAGAGTACCAGGGGATTCCATCCCCCGGACCTCCAGTCAAGGGACTTCGTCCCTTGACACGGAATCTATGTCATAGAATCAAATCATGCCATTTGTAAAGAGCGCGAAACAACATACGATAGAAGAGATTCCGGGGTCCGGGGAGGAACTCCCCGGGCGGGGTTCGGGGACGCAGTCCCTGAGATCTCAGTGAATCCCCGGTCGTCCCACGTATGCCCTCCGTCAGAACAGCGCTTCCACAAACTCCTTCGCGTCAAAGGGCTGCAGGTCGTCGATGCCCTCACCCACGCCGACGTACCAGACCGGGACGCCGACCTCGCGTCGGATGGCCAGCGCGATGCCGCCCTTGGCGGTGCCGTCCAGCTTGGTGAGGATGATGCCGGAGATGTCCGCCACTTCCTTGAACATCTTCGCCTGGTTCAGCCCGTTCTGCCCGGTGGTGGCGTCCAGCACCAGCATCGAGCGCACCTCGGCCTCGGGGAACTCCCTGGCGATGATCCGGCGGATCTTGCCCAGCTCGTCCATCAGGTTCTTCTTGTTGTGAAGCCGGCCGGCGGTGTCCACGATCAGCAGGTCCGTGCCCTTTGCCTTGGCGGACTGGATGGCGTCAAAGACCACCGCAGCGGGGTCGGC
>CAZVSG010000012.1:20220-23434 GCA_964629345.1 uncultured Christensenella sp.
ACCCCGTTGACGCCCACGACCAGCATCACCATCGGCCACCTCAGCGGCGGGCGCGGGATGTTCATTTCCTCGATCATGATGGCCTTCAGCAGGGCTTTGACCGCCTTCGCGTCCCTGATCTTCTCGCGCTTCACACGTTCGCGCAGCTGGCTGATGATTTGATCCGTCGTCCCGGCCCCGGTGTCGGCGAGCAGCAGGATGTCCGTCAGCTCCTCAAAAAAATCATCATCCACCGCCCGGGCGCTCTCAGCCAGTTCGTCGATGCGCTGGCTCATCTGTCCCCGGGTCTTGCTGAGGCCCTGTTTCAGCCTCGCGAAAAAACCGGCCATGCCGTCCTCCTTTATGCCGAGTATTCCTTCAGGTTGACTGAGATCATGTCGCTCACGCCCTTCTCCCGCATCGCGACGCCGTAGAGGGTGTCGCAGCGCTCCATCGTGCCTTTCCGGTGCGTGATGACGATGAACTGCGTCCCCTGCGCGAACTCCGAGAGGAACTCCGCGAAGGATTGGATGTTCGCGTCATCCAGCGCCGCCTCGATCTCATCCAGGATGCAGAAGGGCGTCGGCTTGAGCCTGAGCATCGCGAACAGGATGGCGATCGCGGTGAGCGCGCGCTCGCCGCCGGAGAGCAGGGAGAGCAGCTGCAGCTTCTTGCCGGGCGGCTGCGCCCTGATCAGGATGTCGCAGTCCAAAGGCCTGGACGGGTCGCTGAGGCTCAGGCTGGCCTGCCCGCCTGCAAACAGGCGGCGGAAGGTCTCCGCAAAGAAGCCGTTGAGCTTCTCCAGCTCGCGGGCAAACTGCCTTTCCATCTGCCCCTGCAGGCGCCGGATCAGCGCGCCCAGGTCCTCCCGCGCCTTCTCGGCGTCCTCTTTCTGCGCGTTGAGCTCGTCATACCTCGCCTTGGTCGCCGTATAGTCCTCCAGCGCGTGGACGTTGATCGCGCCCATCCCGCGGATCCTGCCCCTGATCTCCTCCGCTTCCTGTTCCGCGGCGGGCAGATGGAAGGCGTCGGTGAAGCGCAGCCCCTCCGCCAGGGCGTAGCTGAGCTCATGGGTGTTCCAGAGCTGGGCGGCCATCGCCTTCAGTTCGTCCTCCAGCCTGGTGATGTTCAGTTCAGTCCTGTGCAGCCTCTGGCTGTCCTCGCTGCGGCGGAGATGCGTATTTTCCGCCCCGTCCATCAGGGCCTTCTGTTTCGCGGCCAGGTCCCGCCGCGAGGCCTCCGCCTGCCGGGAATCCTCCCTGGCGTTGTCCCTCAGCGCCTCAAGCGCCGCCGTCTCGCCCTTCAGGCTCTCAAGTTTCGCAAGCTGGGCAATGATGTTTGCGTCGTTTGACGCAAGCGCCTGCTCCAGCCTGTCCTCTTTGGCCTTCAGCGCCGCAAGCTCCCGCTCAAAGCGGGCCCTGTCGCGGGTGATCAGGTCCATCTCATGCTGCAGCTGCGCCTTTTTCTCCCGCTGCGCGGCCAGTTTTTCCTGCGCGGCGTCCGCCTTCTCCCGTGCCGGAACGAGCGCCTTGCGGAGCGTTTCATCCTCTTCCTCAAGCCTGGCCCTTCCGCTGTCGGCCTCCAGGCTGTCCTGCTCCGCCTGCGCAAGGTCGTTTTCCAGCTCGGCCATCATGCCGGCCAGCTGCTCTTCCGCTTCCGCGGTCCGCTCCAGCTGCTTCCGGGCCGTCTCCAGCGCTTCCAGGGCTTTCTTGGCCTGCTCTTCCTCCCGGGCGATGCCGATCTCGTCATCCTGCAGGGCCGCCCTTGCCTCGCGCAGCTCTTCATCAAGCAGGCGGGCCTTGTTCACCGCGTCCTGCTCCGCTTCGCGCAGCGCGGCAAGACGTTTCTCGGCCTTGTCAAGGTTTTCCGCCAGGTCCTTGATCTCCCGTTCCCGGCCCAACAGGCTGACGGTCCGGTTCGCGGCGGAGCCGCCGGTCATCGCTCCGCCGGAGCGCATCACGTCCCCCTGCAGCGTGACCGCGCTGAAGGCCTGACGGCCGGCCCTTGAGACGGCGATCGCGCTGTCAAGGTCCCTTACGATCACGGTTCGGCCCAGGAGCGATTCGATCACCCCGCGGTGCCTGGGCTCGAAGCTGACCCGTTCACTGGCGACCCCCAGGCAGCCCGGCAGGGAAAGCACCTCCCGCTCCGCGCGGCTGAGGGTGCGGGGCGCTACGGCGGTGACGGGCAGAAAGGTGGCCCGGCCAAACCGCTTCTCCCTGAGGAAATCGATGAGTTCCTTGGCCGTTTCCTCATCGCTGGTCACGATGTGCTGCAGCGCGCCGCCCAGGACCATCTCAACGGCGGTCTCCAGCTCCTGGGGCACCCTGATCAGCCTGGCCACCGCGCCGTGGACGTTCGGGTTGCCTTTCGCGTGCTGCAGCGCCTGCCGCACGGGCTGCTGGTATCCCTCGTTCGCCCCGGCCATCTCCCGCATCGCGGCCAGCCGGGCCTTGCCCTGCTGCAGCGCGGACAGCGCGTTCCCGTGCCCCTCCCGGGCGGCGGCTGCCTTGTCGTTCGCTTCCTGCAGCGCGCCTTCCAGCGTCCTGAGTTCCTCCGCCAGCACCCGGTGGGCGGCGACGGCTTTCTGAAGGCCTTCCCCGGTCTCATCCCTGCACCTGCGCGCTGCCTCTATGGCTGCCTCCGCCGTGATCAGGCTCTGTGTGACCTCGGCGTATCTCGCCCTGGTCTGCTCAAGCATCGCCTGCTGCCTGGCACGCTGTTCCCGCGCGCTGCTGCTTTTGTTCAGGATATGGAGCATCACGGCGCGGTGCGCTTCCAGCGCCGATTCCGCCTCATCCCGCGCGGCCGCGTCCCGCGCCGCCGCCTCCTCAAGCGCCTTGAGCTGCTCATCCGCGCGGGCCAGCAGCCCGCCGCTCTCCTGCCCGCGGCGCAGGGATTGCTCCAGCATCTCCCGCAGCGATGATGACTCGTTCTTAAGGCCTGCCAGGGTTTCCCTGTGTCGCCGGGCCTCTTCCTGCGCGTTCTTCAGCGCCTGGTCCGCCCTCTCCAGCAGGATCAGGTGCCCGCGGAGCCGGTCCTCCCGGTTCTCCAGCGCTTCCTTGGCCCTGTCGCTGGTCCTGTCCGCTTCACTCAGCGCGTCCTCGACGCCTTTTCTCTCCGCCTGGCATCGGGCGATCTGCGCGTCATACCCTGCGATCAGTTCGGCGATGGACCGGTTGTTTTCCCAAAGCGACCCGATGCGTTTGCTGATCTGGGCATGGCGGGACAGGAA
>CAZVSG010000012.1:23444-33855 GCA_964629345.1 uncultured Christensenella sp.
AAGACGTTGGCGTCCAGCTCTTTGAGCCTGCCTGAGAGGGAGAGGTACTCCCTTGCCGCTTCGCTCTGCGCCCGAAGGGGCTCCAGCCTCCCGCCCAGCTCCTGCAGCAGGTCGCCCGCCCGGCTCAGGTTCTCCTCCGTGCGCTCCAGCTTTCGCTCCGCCTCTTCCTTGCGGGTCCGGAAACCCACGATGCCCGCCGCCTCCTCAAAGGCGACCCGGCGCTCTTCGCCCCGGCCGGAGAGGATGACGTCGATGTTGCCCTGCCCGATGATGGAATAGCCTTCCCGGCCGATGCCGGTGTCGTTGAAGAGGTCGACGATGTCACGAAGCCTGCAGCTTTTTTTGTTCAGGTAGTACTCGCCCTCGCCGCTGCGGTAGACGCGGCGGGTGACCATGACCTCCGTGTGCGGGTCCGTCAGCGTCCTGTCCCCGTTGTCAAAGACCAGGCTGACCTCGCAGTAGGGCATGGACTTGCGCTTCTGCGTGCCGGCAAAGATCACGTCTTCCATCCTGGCCCCGCGCAGCGCGCGGGCGCTCTGCTCCCCCATCACCCAGCGCACCGCGTCGGCGATGTTGCTCTTGCCCGAACCGTTGGGGCCGACGATGCCGGTGATCCCCCCGCCGAAGCGGATATCGGTACGCTGCGGGAAGGACTTGAAGCCATAAAGCTCGATCCGGGACAGCTTCATCCCTTTCCCCGCGCCTCCTCAAGCGTTTTCAGCGCGGCCTTCGCCGCTTCCTGCTGCGCCAGTTTCTTGCTCTTCCCCTGCCCGCGGGAGATCTCACGGCCGTCAAGATACAGCGCAACGTCAAACGTGCGCATGTGGGGCGGCCCCTCCTCCCCTGTCAGGCGGTACTCCGGCTCCGGAAGGCCCTTTCCGGCCGCCCATGCCTGAAGCGCCCCCTTGGGGTCAAGGTTCGCATCCGCGCTGCTGATCCGGTCTCCCCACAGCCTCTTCACCGCTCCGCGCGCGGAAAGGAGCCCGCCGTCAAGGTAGACCGCGGCCAGCACCGCCTCCATCGCGTCGGCCAGCACGGAATCCTGTGCGTCCCCGCCCTGCGCCCTGAAACTGTCCTGCATCAGAAGGCAGGGGCCAAGCCCGATCCCGCGCGCGACGTCCGCCAACGCCTCCTCACAGACCAGCCGCTGGCGCTTGAAGGTCAGCCTGCCCTCCTGGTCGCCGCCGGAAACGTACAGAAGCTCGCTCACGCACAGCTGCAGCACCGCGTCCCCCAAAAACTCCAGCCGCTGGTTGTTCGCCCGGGAGGGAAAGGAGGGATGCGTCAGCGCGCAGGCCAGAAGGGAGAGGTCGGAGAAGGGGTGCCCCAGCGCCGCCTGAAGCCCCCGCACCGCGTCCTCCCCGGCATGAAAAATGGCTGCTGCCCTGTTGTGCAGCAGCCCCGGGCCGTCCTTTTTCACCCTTTGCGCGCCTGGATATAGTCCGCGACGTCGCCGACTGTCTTGAGCGTGGTGATCGCGCTGTCCTCCACCTGCATGTTGAACTGGTCCTCCAGGTCCATGATCAGCACCATCACGTTCGCGCTGTCCGCGCCCAGGTCCTCCACCAGCCTCGCCTCGCGCGTGACCTTGGAAGGTTCCACCTTCAGCTGGCTGGCGATCAGTTTCACGACTGTTTCAAATACCATCCTGCATATCCTCCGTTAAACAGACTGTTTCCCGATATTCTCCATGATCGCCCCGGCGACGCCGCTTCGGACCATCAGGACTGCCTGACGCAGCGCGCCGCTCACCGCCTTGCCGTTGCTGGACCCGTGCGCCTTGACCACCGCGCCGGAAACGCCCAGCAGGGGCGCGCCGCCGACCTCGGTATAGTCCATCATCTTCTTCACGCGCCGGAAAGCGGGCTTCGCCAGAAGCGCCCCGATCCTGCTGCGCGTGTCGGCCATCAGCTCGCGTTTGATGATGCCCATCAGGGTCTCGGCGACGCCCTCAGTGTACTTGAGAATGATGTTGCCGTCAAACCCGTCGCACACGATCACGTCCGCCTGGCCGGCGGGGACGTAGCGCCCCTCCACGTTGCCGACGAAATGGATGGCCTCCCGCTTGAGCAGCTGGTGCGCCGCGGCATAGAGCTGGCTGCCCTTCTCCTCCTCCGCGCCGTTGTTCAGCAGGCCCACGCGCGGCTTTTCGATCCCGGCGACCTTTCTCATGTAAGCGTCGCCCATCAGGGCGAACTGCGCCAGGTATTCCGGCTTGCTGTCCACGTTCGCCCCCGCGTCGATGACCAGGAAGGAGCCCTCCCTTCCGGGCAGCAGGGGGGCCAGCGCCGGGCGTTCGATCCCCGGGATCCTTCCCAGGCGGAGCATCCCGCCCACCAGCACCGCGCCGGTGGAGCCGGCGGAGACGAAGCCGTCCGCCTCGCCTTCGCGCAGCATCAGCATCCCCCGGACCACCGCGCTGTTCTTTTTCTGTCTGACGGCCAGCGCCGGGGATTCGTTGTTGGAGATGGTCTCCGGCGCGTCGATGATCGTAAGCCGGTCCCGTTCGTCCCCGGCCTGCGCGACCAGGGGCCCGATCACTTCCTTGACGCCGGCCAGAAGGACCTGCAGACCGGGGTCATCCCGCAGCGCAAGCAGGGCCCCCTCGCAGGCCGCCCGGGGCGCGTGATCCCCCCCCATCGCGTCAAGTACGATCCTGATCATACGCATCCTTTCCCGGGGCAACGTCCAGATGAAAACATACGTGGATAATACCATATTTACAGGCTCCTTTTCAAGCAGACCGGCGCGCTTGAATTGGGGGGCCGTTTTCTGTATAATGAGCCTGCCAGAACGGAGAGCCGCTCCGAGATGAAAAGGAGGCCTGCCCATGAAACTGATTATTGCCATTGTACAGGATGAGGACGCGGCCCACCTTGTCAGCGAGCTGATGGAGGATGGCTTTGGGGTCACGAAACTGGCGACCACCGGGGGGTTCCTGCGCGCGGGCAACACGACCCTGCTGGTGGGCGTTGAGGACGACCGGTATGACGCCTGCATGGCCATCATCGAAAAGGTCTGCAAAAGCCGCAAACAGATCGCCACGTCGCCCATCACCATGGGCGGGGCGACCGGCATGTACGCTCCCTACCCCATTGAGGTGACTGTCGGCGGCGCCACGGTCTTTGTGCTCAGCGTTGACCAATTCCTCAAGCTGTAGCCCCTTTCCAGCCGCCGCGGCCGGCAGTACCGCCGAAAGGCAGATCCGGGCATTCAAGCGTCTTTCTGACGCGCTTTACAGCCTGATCCTTGAATACGCGAAAGGACGCGCCCCGCACGCGCTGATGCTGTCAGGGCCTTTCGGCGTGGGCAAGGCGACCCTGTCAAGGCTTCTGTGCATGGCGCTGCTGTGCGGCGCTGAGGACAGGCCCTGCGGCGTCTGCCCCGGATGCCGCCGCGCGGGGGACGGCAGCCACGTCAACCTGATCACCTTGAGGGCGCTCCCCGGCAGCAGGACTGTCAAGGTGGAGCAGGCGCGCGACCTGATCGCCTCCCTTGCCGGCCACCCTTTTTCCGCGGGCCCGCGCGTGGTCGTGCTGGAATCCGTCGACATCTTCACCCCCGCCGCGCCGAACGCGCTGCTCAAGGCGGTGGAGGAACCGGACGAGGCCACCTTTTTCATCCTGACCGCCGTCCAGGAAAAGGCGGTCCTGCCCACCATCCGCTCCCGCTGCCGCCCCGTGCGCATGCCCCTGTGGCCGCAGGACATGGTCAGGGAATGGCTCATCGCCCGCGGCGTCCCTTCGCAGGAAGCGCCGGAGCTGGCCGCCCTGTGCGGGGGCAGCCCCGGAAAGGCCCTGCAGATCAGGGATGACGAAGGGTTCTGGGCGGTCAGGAAGGCCGCGGAGGAGAGCATCTTCGCAATTCGGGACGTCTTTGGCTTCCCCGCGGCCTCGGCGATCCTGAAGGACCAGCGCGACAGGGCGGACCTGCTGCTGGACTACGCGGAGAGCGCGGCGGTGCGGAGCATCGACGCGAAAGACCCGGACAATGAGAAGACCAAAAGAGCCCGCAGGATCCTGGAGGCCGTGCTCACCGCGCGGAAGCACAGGGCGAGCAACGTCTCCTGGCAGGCCGCCGCGGATGAGATCCTTTTGAGTAGTTTGGAGGAATAAACAATGCCCCTTGTGATTGGCGTCCGTTTCAGGAACGCCGGAAGACGCAGCTATTATCAGCCCGGGCAGCTGGACCCGGCGCTGGGCGCGTGGGTCGTCGTGCCCACCGCCCAGGGGCCTGACGTCGCCGAGGTCTGCCAGACCGCCCAGGAAGTCCGCGAGGAGAAACTGCCCGCCCCCCTGCGAGAGGCGATCCGGATGGCGACCCCGCATGACCTTGCTCAGCGGGACGCGAACCGGCTCAAGGAGAAGCAGGCCTTTGAGACCTGCCGTGAACGCATTCAGAAGCACGGCCTGGACATGAAGCTGGTGGACGTGGAGTACTCCTTTGACAACAGCAAGCTGACCGCCTACTTCACCTCCGGCGGCCGGGTGGATTTCCGCGCCCTGGTCAAGGACCTGGCAGGGATCTTCAGGACCCGGATCGAGCTGAAGCAGATCGGCGTGCGGGACGAGGCGCGGATGCTGACCGGGCTTGGCTCCTGCGGGCGCAACCTTTGCTGTTCCCAGTTCCTCTACGAGTTCCAGCCCGTCTCCATCCGCATGGCCAAGGAGCAGAGCCTGTCGCTGAACCCGACCAAGATCTCCGGCCTGTGCGGGCGGCTGATGTGCTGCCTGAAATATGAGCAGGACCAGTACGAGCGGTCCCGGAAGAGGATGCCCAAGCTGGGCCGCGAGGTCATCACGCCCCAGGGACGCGGCATCGTCACCGCCCTGAACCCCCTGCTGGAGACGGTCCAGGTGCGGGTCAGCATCGGGGATACCAGCGAGATCAGGCAGTACCCCGCCGACCAGGTGCAGAAGCTGGGCCAGCCGCAAGCCAAGGCCGGACCCGCCGCGGCGGTGGAAGCGGACAAGTGGGACGCCCCGCTGGACGCGGATCTAGACGAGGAGTTCCTCGGCACCCCGGTGGAGCATATCTGCGAGAACAGGCAGATACCGGAAGAGGAATAAATGTCGCTCAAGTGTCTGCGGACACTTGAGCGTTTTGGAAGAACGTTTATCAAGGAATGAATTGCTCCGCAATTCTCCCCGCCCGCCCGGCAAAGCCGAGCGATACGATTACAGTCAGAGGGCAATGCCCTCTGAAACTCCCACAGATATAGTTTATCTATTATAAAAGGCAGGGCTGAGTTCCCGCCCTTCTTTTATGTGTGCTGATCCTATGCTATACTTGCGCAAACGGTCATAACGAGGTGCAGCCATGTTGAGTTGGAACGAGATCGAAACACGCGCGGTCGCTTTTTCCGCGCATTGGCGGGATTGTTCCGGCGATGAGCGGCAGTACGGGCAAACGTTTGAGAAGGATTTCATGCACGTCTTCGGCGTGGACTGGACGGAAGGCTTTCACGAATACCAGCTGCGCCTGCTGGATGGCTCCATCGCCTACGTCGATTATCTTCTGCCTGGTAAAATATTGATCGAGATGAAATCCCGGGGCAAATCCCTGGCCACGGCCTATTCCCAGGCGATGGGCTACGTCCGCGCCCTGAAACCCGAGGAAGTGCCCGCCCTGGTCATGGTGTGCGATTTTGACCAGGTCCAGGTCTACAGCCTGAAGAAGGATCACCCCTACAAGCCGTTCCGGGTACGGCAGCTAAAGGGGCATACCCGCATCTTCAGCCTGCTGGCAGGCTACGGCGCGGAAGCGGAGGAAATGACCGAGATCGAGGTCAACACCGAGGCTTCCTACAAGATGGCACGCATCCATGACACGTTCCGGGAAAACGGCTACACCGGGCACGCGCTGGAAGTCTTCCTGGTCCGTCTGCTGTTCTGCCTGTTTGCCGATGACACGGGCATCTTTGAGAAGGACAGCTTTCAACACTATATCGAGGAATCGCGGGAGGACGGCAGCGACCTGTCCGGTCGCCTGGCGGAACTGTTCTGGGTCCTGGACACGCCCGAGAACCATCGCATGAAGAACCTTCCGGAGGAACTGAAGCGCTTCCGCTTCATCAACGGGAGCATCTTCCACGACCCGCTGCCCCCCGCCTCCTTTGACGGCAAAATGCGCTAAGCGCTGATAGAGGTCAGCCGGGATTTTGACTGGACGCTGATTTCCCCATCCATATTCGGCGCGATGTTCCAGGGTGTGATGGACCCTGATACCCGCCGGGCCCTGGGCGCGCACTACACCTCGGAGGAAAACATCTTAAAGGTCATCCGGCCCCTGTTCCTGGACGGGCTCTATGATGAGTTTGAAAAATGCAAGGCCACCACGAAGGAACTGAAGGCGTTCCAGGACAGGCTGGCTTCCATCGTCTGCCTGGATATATTCCTGCAGGATTTGATACAATTTAATGGATGCCAGGGAGCTTTGCCGCTTGCGGGGTAAGTTGGGGGCATGCGGGGTAAGCCTTTTTCCGCTGGGATACAGGCCAAGTTGAGGCATTTGATTTATATCTTGCTGATGTTGCTGAATCAGTCTATCATAAGAATTCACTTAAGGACCAATGAGGGAGTTCATTTTCGCTTTGCGTTTCTGAAAGGAAGTACAAATGTCTGAAACAGTGCAAACTCTTCATGAGTTGACTGCTGCCAGCGGCACCGCTCTCAGCATTATTGTATGCTTTCCCAGCGTCCTCCTTTTGATCCAAAACGATGAAGACTCCCAGCGGCTGGTAGTACTGTATCATCAATATAAGCGGCTGATGTTTAAAGTCGCACAACAATATTTCCCTCATGATCATCATGAAATGGAAGATGTGATCAGTGATGCCATCCTCAAGATGATAGAGAACTTCTCCACAATCAGCGCGGTGCCCTGTAACAAAACTGCCTCCTACATCGTTAAGATAGTTAGGAGCGTATGCAATGACAGGCTTAGGAAACGAAATCGGCAGCGCTCAGATCTAAGTCTCTGGGATGCTGAGGACAACTTGGCTGATGTTGAAGATGTAAACGCATCAAATGAGACAGCATTAAGCCGCTTCTTCGCGGTTGATCTTCTCCAATCCTTCGGACAACTCAACGAAAGGGAGAAACAACTGATCCGGCTTCGTCATATTGATGGGATGGATTATGAGGACATCGCGTTGATTCTGGGGATGAAAGAGGCGGCAGTTCGTACGGCATTATCTCGGGCGCTGCAGCATCTGGGAGAATTGGCAATAACTATAGACAAGGCTGAATTGATATGAAGCGAAACCATGAAAAGGATTCTCAAACCGTTCAGGTAGCGAAAGATTTCACCGAGCGCGCTTTTGACCTATGGGGTGAGCTGCAACTGGAGAAAGAAACGGAGGATGTGTTGCAGCAAATCGAAACAGAGCAGACAGCAGGCGGCAATCCCGAAATGGAGTTGTTCTTTTCAAAAAATGACACAAAATACCTATCCCTCATCCAGAATCAAGTCTCAAGGCATAAACGCCGGCATTTCATATGTGTCAGATTACCAAAGATTGCGCGAGCTGCGGCAATGCTCATCGCTATCATAGCACTTATGGGCGGCGCAGCCTTGGCGGCTAGCCCCTATCTGCGTGTGCAAGTCATGCGCCTGCTGACGAAGGTCACCCCACAGTACACTGAACTTCGACTGGTGGAGGATGAGGCTGCGACCTTTGACATACCTGCAGATTGGAAAGGAACTCATTACCTCTCGTATACGCCTGAGGACATGGAAATCGTTCAAGTGACGAGTTCCGGCGAATCCCATATTGTCGTGTACCGGGGAATCACTGACAGAAGCGCCGTCGTCAATTTCCTGGAGGGCGGTCCGGGCGGCGTCACACACGTTGACACGGAGGATGCAGTCGTTCTGGAAACGGACGTTAAAGGACAGGCGGCAACGCTTGTAAGGAAGGGGAATAGTATACAGGTCTATTGGACCGACGGGGCACACATGTACATGGTCAGCGCCAAAGGGGTTGGCGAAGAAACCGTACTACGAATGGCTCGCAGCGTACAACCGGTAAAATAAAAAGGGGTTCCTGTAACAAAACCGACCTCCTTTTCGTTTAGTGGTGTAGAAGGATAAAAAGGAGGTATTCATATGCGTTTTGGAACGAGGCACCTGGTCCAGGCTGCGGTGGCGATTCTGTTGTGCGCAGTCGTTTTTCCGATGGTGCCGGCGAAGGCAGTTGTGCCCGGAATAATTGATTTGGTCCCGACGAAACTTCGGTACAACTACACTGACGCGATAGGGGTTGACCTCACTTTCAACGGTGGTATCTCCCAGTGCTTGGGATTCGTCTTCCCTTCCGGCTCGTACAACGCCTCTGCGACATTGACACTTTACAGGCAGGTTGTTTCGGGGTGGCAATACGTATCCTCATGGTATGGCAGCGAAACGGGCGGGATGCCTGTCATCGTTAACGGCGCCGCTTCGGTGGGAAGCGGAACGTATAAACTGGTGATTCGGGGAAATATAAGCAACCTTGAATATCCAACAGCATCTGTCACAAAAACAAATTAGGATTATTTTCTGTGCATCAAATGGCAGCATCCGGGTGATATGGCGATACTGCCGAGCGCATGCACATCCTGTGAAAAATGCAAAAGGAGATCATGATGCCGCTTCACAAGCCACTTCCCATCATCGCCCTGCTCTGCGTCGCCCTGCTGCTTACGGCGTGCACACCCCAGCGGCAGGCAGTCCCGCAGGAAACAAACCCTGCCTCGCCAACGGCTGGGGCGATATTGCCCTCCGAACCTGCGGCAGAGACATTTCCACCGGCAACAATTACACCAACTCCCGATCCGACCGCATCACCTGCGGCAGCGCCGTCCTCCGCGCCCCCACCGTCCGCGCAGCCGGAATCCTACACGCCCCAGAGCTTCGCGCAGCTGCGGGCGTCCGCGCCTCCGCGTTTCCAATACTCCGGGGCAACCCGTTCAGGCGAGGTACAGATCGATGCGCCCGTCGTGCTGCCCGCAGTTTCCGAGATGCCCATCAAAACCTTACGGGAGATAACCTTCAGCGCGCCGGAGCTTCAGCGCATCGGCGATGTGCTGGCGCAGGATGAGATGAACAGAGGTCTAAAATCATCTGTCGGCATGATGAAGCTCCGTTTGTCCATCCGTTCCCCGGCCGCGGGGCAGGCGTCGGATTCGCCCAAAAGCGGGTACAGCATCATCTACCCGGATTGGGATGAACCCCAGCCCCAGAACAATCCCCTGCCACCCGAGGCGCCCTTTGCGCGCGTTTTCGCCCTGCTTGCGTCCGTGTTCCCCGACGCGCAGTTCTATCTTGCCCGCCAAACCACGACCGGGGGCGGGCACCTCGTCAAGCATAATAATGCTCACGCGACGGACGAGCAAATGAATCGGGAAGCGCCCTATCCCGGCTATGAGATGGGGCACTACACGCTTTTGGTAGGCCAGCTGCTGGACGGGACCCCCATTTTTCCCGAGTCTTATTTCGCAATAAGCGCCCCCAGCGATCCCCCGGACCCGGTGGTCAGTTTCCGAGTATCCCCCTTCTTTGACGAGCGGCGGTTCAACATGGATGGAAACGTCGCCATGCCGGCCGCGACGCTTGCACAGGATGCTGCTCTCGCGCCATTTGTGCAAATCGAGAAGGTGATTCAAGCACGCATCCGAAGCGGCCACATCCGTTCCATCGATGGCATCACGCTGGGGTACATGCTCTATTACGCGCAGCCAACGACCATCCTGCAGGCCGCGCAAGGCGCTGACATGGTGGCTATCCCCACTTGGGAGGTGACGGGCGGTATGGTGTATGACCCAAGCGAACCGGGCGCGCCCGTGATGGAAAAGGGCCTGTTTCGCATCGACGCACTGACGGGAAAGCCGCTGGACGCATACGCCAGCCCGGCGCCGCGCGTGTATCTGCTTTCGGAGTTGCTGCCATGAAACCCAACCTGCGCCGGCTGTTTTTTAGCCCGCACTTCGCCATTGGCGTGCTGCTCAGCCTGTTAAGCCTTGTCATCCACACGATTCCCGAGATGCAGGTCTATTGGGAAGTATACCGCGCGAAGGAGGGCTATGCCAGCGCGCTGCAACTCACGATTCAGCCCATTTACTTCGGCGGCTTTATCCTGTTCGCGGTGCTCTCCTCCGCCTTTCCCGCGTCCAGTGCCCTAATCGATGACCAGCGAGAACGGATGAGCGTGTATGAGGCGGGGCGGCTGGGTTTGAAACGATATATCCGTACCAAAGCGTTTTCCGCTTCCCTGTGCGGCGGCGTTGCCACGGTGACAGGCTTTCTATTGCACGCGATGTTCTGTTACGCGCTTTTCCTGCCAAGTGATCCTCTTAATTATCCAGCCCATGTGCTCCCCTTTGACGGGACGCTGTACGCGGGCATGTATGGTCTGATGGGCGGCTGGCCC
>CAZVSG010000013.1:0-33445 GCA_964629345.1 uncultured Christensenella sp.
GCTGCGGATACGGCGACACCCCGGTGAGCACGTCGATCTCGGGGATGTCGTCCAGCAGTTCCCTGCCGTACCGCTGGGCCAGGCAGCCTGTCACGCACAGCACGCGGCATCTGCCGTTCTTCTTGTGCTGCGCCATCTCAAGGATCGCGTCGATCGACTCTTCCTTGGCGGGAGCAATAAAACCGCAGGTGTTGACGATCAGCACCTCGGCGTCAGCTGGGTCCCTGACAAACCGGAAACCGTCCTTTTGGAGGAAGAAAAGCATCTCTTCCGTATCCACCCGGTTTTTCACGCAACCCAGTGATATCACACCAACGTTCATCCAAACATCCTGTCGCTGCTTTTTGCTCTATTCAAGCAGGTTTATTTTACCATATCGATTTCGGGCGGCACAAGGGATGCGGCGTAAAAACGGAACAAAAGTTTGGTTTTATTTCTTCATCCTCACCTTGAGTACCTCGGGCCGCGCGACGCTGTATCCGAAGAAGCCTTCCGTTTTGCCAAGCCCCATGTATTCGCCGTGACAATAGGCCGCAAGGCCGGCCTTTGCATAATCGATCTTTCCGGCCTTGTCCACCAGCTCTTCCTGGACGCCGACGCTGACGATCTCGCCGATGAACATGGTGTGCGAGCCCAGGGGGAGGGCGCTGCGGACCTTGCATGCCAGCCAGACAGGGCTCTGGGCGATGGCCGGCGCATACGAAAGCCCTTCCGCCCGGACAGCCTTCAGGCCGCACAATTCGAATTTATCAACATCCCTGCCGGAGCGCACGCCGCACAGGTCGGTCGCTTCGAGCAGGTCCTTGCTGACCAGGTTGACGGTAAACTCGCCGGAGTCCCTGATGATGTCATGGGAATGCCGCTGAGGCCTTACGGAAACGGATACCATCGGCGGGTCTGAGTTCACGGTGCCGACCCAGGCAATGGTGATGATATTGGGCTTTACCTCCTCCATCGCGCAGCCGACCATCACCACCGGCGTGGGGGCGAGCAGGGTACCCGGGCTGATCTGGATAAATGCCATGGCGTCTTTTTTCTCCTTTATGATTTTTTGTGATATCGGCTACTCCGTGATCTTCTCAATGCCCCTGAGCACGTTGGGCTCGCGGATATCCCGGGCGCCGGTAAACATGACACGGGTCAGGATCGCCCCGTTGCGGTAATACAGGCAGATGAATGGGCAGTCGCTGACAAAAAGGTCCTGGATCTGGTAAAGCTTGTCCCTGTACGCGCTTTGGCTGAGCGAAGTGCGCAGCTCGTCAAACAGCTTGTCCATGGCGCTGGATTTGTACCTTGCGTAGTTGGCGGTGTTGCCGCTGATGAGCAGAAAGCCGGGATCAGGCGTATAGTCCATGTTGAAGCTGGCCATGCACAGGTCAAAGGAGCCGGCCTCAAGCTTCTCCTGCGCCTCTTTGAAGGACATGACGCTCAGCCGCGCCTCAATGCCCGCTGATGCCAGCTGGGAGATGATCTGGTTCGCGGCGTTGACCCTGACGCTGTTCTCCTGCTCCTCATACACGTAAAACCGCAGGGAAAGCTTGACCAGCTTGCCATCTCTGATCATGTCGCGGATGCCGTCGCCGTCGCTGTCCTTCCAGCCTGCCTCATCCAGCAGCTGTTTGGCTTCCTCGAGGTTTTGCCTGAATGCTTCGTCATTTGCCCTGTACATCCATGTGCCGGCGGGCATGGGGGTATCCGTGCGCTGCGCCATGCCCATGTAGGCATTTTCGCTGATGCCGTTGAGGTTCAGCGAAGACCTGATGGCTTTGCGGACCCTCACGTCCGCCAGCTCGTAGGAGCGATGGTTCATCACCAGCGTCTCCAGCTGTTTGGTGCGGTAGCTGAGGTTGAGGGACGTGATGCCGGAGCGGTACTGCGCAGCCGTCATCGAGCGGGTCACGACCGCGTCGACCCTGTTGTACTCATAGCTGGAGACCAGCTCCCGGTTGGTCGCGTGGAAGAGCACGCTGATTTCGGAGATCTTCGGTTTTCCGCCCCACCAGAAGGAGTTTTGGGACAGCCAGAGGTAATCAGCCGGCAGGAATTGCTCCACCACATAGGGGCCGCTGCCCGGGGGATTGTCCGCCTGAAGAAAATTCTGCGGAAGGATCGGGAAGTTCATGGCGTACAGGAAGCCGAAGTTCTTCCGTCCTGTGGTGATGACGACTGTCTTTTCATCTGTCGCGGTGATCTTGTTGACGAAGTATTTCAGCGTCGCATACGCGCCTTTGTTCGGGTTGGCCTCATCGTCAGCCAGGCGAAGGATCTCGTTGACCGTGGCGACCACGTCCGCGCTGGTCATGAGGCTTCCGTCATGGAAAACCACTCCTTCGCGCAGTGAAAAGGTCCAGCTGGAACCGTCGGGGGAGGATTCCCACCTTTCCGCCAGGCCCGGCTGCGGAAGATAATCGTCGTCCAGTTCCACCAGGCTTTCATACACCAGCGCCGTCAGGGACATGAACTCCCTTTCCACCGGGGTGAGCGGATTCAGGCGGTTTGTGGTGACGGAGACCATGCCCAGGATCAGGCTGCTGGGGTCGCCGGACGCTGACTGAGCCGTCCATGCCAGGGACAGGAGGCACAGCGCGAGGCACAGCGCCCTATTGGGCCCGGATATCTTCTTCATAGTAGATCGCATAGGCGTCAAGAACCTTTCTGACATAGCTGCGCGTATCGTCTGTCGGGATCATCTCCAGGGTGATCGTCTTCATGTCCGAGGCGCGGGTGAGCGCCCAATTCTTCACGTTTCCGCTTCCGGCATGGAAGGCGGCGGCGACCATGACCGCCGAACCGTCAAACATATTGCTCAGGTAGGAGAGATAGTACGCACCGAAGCGGATGTTCGTTTCCGCATCAAAAAGAAAGTCAGGCTGATAATCATCCACGCTCAGCCTCTCGGCAAGCCATACGCCCGTGTCCGGCATCACCTGCATCAGGCCCCTCGCGTTGACTCTGCTGACAGCCAGGGGATCGAAGCTGCTTTCGCACTTGATGACAGCGGATACAAAAGAAGCGCTGATCCCATACTCATCGGCGTACTTCTGGATCAACGGCAGATACCCGGAACGCCGGCGCGCGTTAATGTGCTCGTCCTTGTGTGCCCGGACCCGCCGGGCTTCTTCCTCGCGCTGGGCGGTGAGCGCTTTCAGGCGGCTGTTCTCATGGCTGAAGGTGAGCCCGGCGGCAAGCGCCGCCAGCGCGAGCACGGCGAAGACGGCGACCACCGCCTTATTGACAGGGCGCTTGCTCTTTCTGCCGGCGCGTTTGCTGCGGGCCGCCGCGCTTGGGTTCTGGGTGCCTGTGCCGGGCGATCCGGCTTCGGCGGCTTTCTGAACGTTAACGGAATATGAGGGAGAAGGTGGAGGGTTCTCTGCCTTCGCGGCCTGCGGCCTGACAGCCCTGTTCGTTCGCCGGCCGTTTCCTTTGACGCTCCAGGGTGAATCAGCCAACGCGCAGCCTCCTTAGCAGTTCGTTCCAAAGCCTGACAGCCGAGTTTGCGGTTTCTTCCTTGCTGCCGGTGGTGACCAGCACGTGATCGGCCAGCTTCGCCTTGATGATGGCAGGCATCTGGCTGCTGATGCGCTTCAGCGCGTCCTCCGGGTTCAGGCCGCGCCGTGCCAGCCGCCTGATCTGCATCTCCTGCGGCGCCCAGACGCACCAGACTTCTCCGCAGCGGCTGTGATACCCTGTCTCGTACAGCAGCGGCACGTCCAGGATGAGCGCGGAGGCTCCCTGATTGGAAAGCATCTGCCGCTCCATCTCCTCAAACACAAGGGGGTGCATGATGCCGTTGAGCGCTGCCAGTTCATCGGGGCGGCCGAATACCATATCGGACAGCTTTGCCCGGTTGAGCAGTTCCCCGTCAAACACGTCCCCGCCGAAGCGGCTTCGGATGGCCGGCAGGGCCGCGCCTCCCGAGGCCGTCAGGGAACGGGAGATCTCATCCGCGTCAATGACAGCCGCGCCGTATTCGCGCAGGACTGCGCTGACGTTGCTCTTGCCGCAGGCGATCCCGCCCGTCAGTCCGACGACGTAAGGCTTATTTGGTCTCATACCAGCTGAACCCTGTCTTGATGTCGCATTTCAGCGGAACCTTAAGCTTGATGATCCCTTCCATCCTATTCTTCAGGGCCTTGCTGATGGCAGCGGCCTCCGCTTCCGGCGCTTCGATGATCAGCTCGTCATGCACCGTTAGGATCAGGCGGCCGGTAAAGCCGCCGTTTTTCAGGTCCCTGTACACGCCGACCATGGCGGCCTTGATGATGTCCGCCGCGGTGCCCTGGATGGGGGTGTTCATGGCGACGCGTTCGCCGAAGTTCCGCGTGTTGGCGTTGCCGCTCTTCAGTTCGTCCAGCCTGCGCCGCCGGCCGAAAAGGGTCGCGATATATCCGTGCTCGTAGCCGGACCTGACGCACTCGTCCATAAAGCGGCGCACGCCCGGATAACGTTCAAAATAACGAGAAATAAAATCCCCCGCGCGTTTGCGGGATTCGCCGATGTTGCGCGCCAGACCAAAATCGCTGATGCCGTACACGATGCCGAAATTGACCGCCTTCGCGTCGGAACGCATCGCCGGGGTCACTTCCTCCAGCGGGATCCCGTTGATCTCGGCCGCCGTGCGCGAATGGATGTCCTGGTCACGAATGAAGGCGTCGCACATCGCTTCGTCGCCGCTCATGTGTGCCAGGATCCTCAGCTCGATCTGGGAATAGTCCGCGTCGATCAGCACGTGCCCCGGCTTGGCGATGAACGCGCGGCGGATGTCCCTGCCCATCTCCGTGCGCACCGGAATGTTCTGCAGGTTGGGGTCATTGGAGGAAATGCGCCCTGTGGCCGTGCCTGTCTGCTCAAAGGTGGTATGGATGCGTCCGGAGGGATCCATCTTCCTGAGCATCGCGTCGATGTAGGTGCTGCTGAGCTTGGTGACCTGCCTGTATTCAAGGATCTTGTCGATGCTCCGGTGCAGGGGCGCGATGGCCTCCAGCACTTCCGCGTCGGTGCTGTATCCGGATTTGGTTTTGCGCTGGGTGGGCAGGCCCAGGGTTTCAAACAGGACTTTTCCCAGCTGCTGGGGGCTGTTGAGGTTGAAGCCGCTCACGCCGGTGTCGCTGTAGATCTCCTCGCGCAGTGTTTCAGCGCGCCTCATGTATTGCCTGCCCAGCGTCTCCAGCACCTGACCGTCCACCTGAAAACCGATGGCTTCCATGTCATAGAGCACCTGGACCAGGGGCATTTCGATCTCATGGAAAAGCCCGCCCATGCCGTCGCTCTCCAGCTGTTGGCTCAGGAGAGTGTACAGGTCAAGCACGCCTCTGGCATTCCGCTGCGCAAAGTTCTGCAGCGCATAGCCCTTCTCCTGAGGATTCCTCAGGTAGGCCGCCACCATGGTGTCAAACACCAGGTTTTGCTCAGCGCCGGGCTGCATCCCCATCAGGTGGAACAGCGCCTTGGCGTTGTGGGCGATCAGCCCGCCTTTCAGCCTTGGCAGCAGCATCCTGAGGGCTTCGGCGGAGGTGATCCCATCGTCTTTGCTAAACAGGCTCTGCTGTCCCGCGCTCAGCTTCAGCCGGGTCTGCTGGCCGTCCAAAGTTGCCAGGGACAGCTCCTCAAAGCTCGCGAATACGGCGGCGGGTGCTTCCGGAGGAGGGGCCAGGAACGCTTCCAGACCGTCCGCGTCCCCGACGCTTTCCCATACGGGGGACGCCGAATCATCGTCTGCCTTATGCCCTTCCGGGCTTTTTGCGGTGCTCATCTTCCGAATGCGCTCGGAGACCCCGTTTAATTGATACTTCTTAAGGGCCGGCAGCCCTGATGACAGCCTGTCAAGAGTGGAGTCCTTCAGGCTCAGGACGATGGGAACATCCCGCCGGATGGTGGCCAGCGCCCGGCTCATCCTTGCCTGCTGCGCGTGCTGCGCGAGGCGCTCGCCCAATTTCCCCTTGATGCTGGAGGCGTTTTCAAGCGTTTTCTCCAGGGTGCCGTACTCCTCCAGCAGCTTGACCGCCGTCTTCTCGCCCACACCCGGCACGCCGGGGATGTTGTCGCTGCTGTCGCCCATCAGGCCTTTCCAGTCGACGACCTGCTCCGGCGTGACGCCGAAAGCTGCCTTGACCCCGGCGGGATCAAACAGGACGGTTTCCGAGATCCCTTTTTTGGTGAACAGCATGCTGACCTCGTCGTCCACCAGCTGCAGATCATCCTTGTCGCCGGTCAGGATCAGCGATTTGATCCCCTTTTCCCTGCATTGCAGCGAGAAGGTGCCGATCAGGTCATCCGCCTCAAAACCCGGCAGGCTGTATACGCCGATCCCCATGCCGGAGAGAATCTCCTTGATGGTGTCAAACTGGGGGATCAGGTCTTCCGGCATCGGCGCCCTGCCCTGCTTGTATTCAGGGTAGCTGTCGTGGCGGAAAACAGGGCCGTGCTCGTCAAAAGCCACCGCGCAGTACTGCGGCTGATAATCTTCAATCACTTTGAGCAGCATGCTCAGGAAGCCGTGCACCGCGTTGGTCGGCGCGCCGTCCGCATCCATGGGCGGCAGCGCGTGAAAAGCCCGGTACATCAGGCTGTGCCCGTCCACCAATACACAGGTTTCCTTCATCAAACCACCTCCAGCGCATTGTAGCATACCCGGAACACGAACACAAAAAGCGCCCGGAGGCGCTTGGGAGTACGGCTGGATTCAGGGGTACAGCGGATGGGCGTCGGTCAATGCCCGGACCTTTGCCAGCACCCCGGGGATCGCTGCATCACCCCTGACGAATACCTCATGGATACATGCAGCGATGATCGCCATGTCCGCTTCCGTCATCCCCCGGGTGGTGACCGCCGGCGTGCCGATACGGATCCCGCTGGTCTGGCTGGGTTTTCTCCTGTCCCTGGGCACCATGTTCTTGTTCACCGTGATGCTGGCCTCGCCAAGCCAGGTCTCCATCTCCATCCCGGTGATCTCGCTGTCCGCGAAATCCAGGAGCAGGAGGTGGTTGTCCGTTCCGCCGGAAACCATCCGGACGCCCAGCCGGCGGAACACATTCTCCAGTGCTTTGGCGTTCCTGACCACCTGTACCGCGTATTCCTTGAACGCTGGCTGCATCGCTTCCTTGAAGCAGACCGCTTTCGCGGCGATGATATGCATCAGCGGGCCGCCCTGGATGCCCGGGAAAATGGCCTTGTCGATCGCCTTGGCCAGCGCTTCCCTGCACAGGATCAGGCCGCCCCGGGGGCCGCGCAGGGTCTTGTGCGTGGTCGATGTGACCACGTCGGCATACGGTACGGGGGAAGGATGGACCCCGGCCGCGACCAGCCCCGCGATATGGGCCATGTCCACCATCAGCAGGGCGCCCACGCTGTCGGCGATCTCCCGGAAACGCTTGAAGTCAATGAAGCGCGAATAGGCCGACGCCCCGGCGACGATCAGCTTGGGCCTGTGGATCTCCGCCTGCTTCGCCAGGTCATTGTAATCGATCTGTTCTGTTTCCGGATCAAGCGAATAGGGCTCGAAATGATAATACTGACCGGAGAGATTTACCGGACTGCCGTGGGTGAGGTGGCCTCCCTGATTCAGGCTCATGCCCAGCACGGTATCCCCCGGCTTGAGCAGCGCGAAGTACACCCCTCCGTTGGCCTGGGAGCCGCTGTGGGGCTGGACGTTGGCGTGCTCCGCCCCGAAAAGCTCCTTTGCCCGTTCGCGTGCCAGGGTTTCCGTTACATCAACAAACTCGCAGCCCCCGTAATAACGCTTTCCGGGATATCCCTCCGCGTATTTGTTGTTCAGCGGGCTGCCCATGGCCGCCAGTACCGCGGGGCTGACGAAGTTTTCGCTGGCGATCAGTTCAAGATGCGTTTCCTGCCGCAGGCACTCATCCCTGATGGTCTGCCTGACTTCCGGGTCAAAATCAAGCGCAGCCGGGATCCCCCACATATGTTCATCCTCCATCACGATAACCTCAGCCCTATCACGGGCCTTGCTTCATTCTATTCATGCGAAAGCCGCATGCGATACCAGGAGAACCCGCAGCACATCCCAACTTGCGCTTACTGCTGCTTCCTTCCGGACCTGACAGGGTTCACACCATGGAATCGCACGGGGCCCGACATCGCACACGGCGCTATCATATTACCAAAAGCATCCTGTATTTGCAAGGACGCGGACTGTACAGATAGTGTCAAGATGTTGTAGGTTCATGAGGCGGGGCAATCAAAGGAACAGCTATGCAGCGCCTGGTACAACGATGTCATTGCGCCGTTATTCTGAACAGGCAGGTTACGCAGGGCGGATTTCGTGGTGGACTGCGCGCTTTTCCTGAGCGCTATGAGAACGCGGGGGTTATTGACCAGGGCATTGGCTTTGCTGCCAGCGTCCTTGGTTTCCTGACGCGGGTTTCTCCTACTCAGTGCCTCATATCGGATCCTCTGGCCATTCGCGCTCATCACGCACAGTTGGGCCATGTTCTCCGCGTTCCTCTTGGACCATCCCATGGAATGGCTGCTGAGCCTTGCCGAGAGGACATGGCTGACATGACCTTCCGCGCTGCAGCCCTGTGCGCCTGGATGGCGCTGGTTTCGGATCCTTTCCCAATTGTTCAGAAGATAAAACGTTTGTTTTCTCTTGGCTTCCCGCCTCGGCTCAGGCGTATCCCCGAGGATGCTTTTGCAAAGGTCGCCGGCTTGTTTGCGTTCTTCTTTCCAGACATGGCGCAGAAAGGCCGATCCCTGTTCTGTTTCCCGCCGCGTTCTTCCGTACCTTCATGAAGGCAAACCAGCTTGACCTGCGACTTCCTGCCGGCTTGAAAGGAGACGTAGTCTTCGTCTGCCTCCACATAGAACCGCTTGACCGCGTGCCATTTTCCTTACGCTTCCAGCATGGGAAAGCTCTCCAGCTCCCCGATGTAGTTGCACACGCTCATCCGGCTGATTTGCGATACGCTCGACACGGCAGCGCTTCGGGCATATGAACCCTCTACAACTGTTTACATCGCCTTTTGACGCACGTCGCCGATCACCTTGGCGTTGCCCTGGATCCCCGGACGCCTGTCCAGCAAGTATGCCATCTCTCCGGTTTGCCTGTTCCGGTAATAGCGCCGCTCAAAACTCAAATCGCCAAACACGGTCATCACCGTCCGTTTTATCCTTGCGCACAACTTCCCATTCATCCTTGCGCTGCGCATCCCGCGCGATGATGTCATCCAGCTCTCCAATATGCCCCTCACCGCCTCAAACATCATCTCATACCCTGCGGTCAATACCCGCGCCATCTTTGTCCCAAAGTCGCTCTTGGCGTCGGGCACCGGGATTTCTAAAATCAATTTCTGAAAAAGCCAAAACTCTGTGCTGTCATGTCCATGGGGAATGCTTCCTTTCATTGTTTGTGGTCGAACAGCAATGTACCAAGGATTCATTCCTTTTCATGCCTTTTTCACCCACCACCGCGGAGGGGGGTGTCCCCACCGGCCTTGTGTTTTTTCACCTCTTTCTTGCCTCTTCTTACCTACAACAACTTTACATGAACCTTGGCGATGATGGCTGGCAGCCCGATAAAAAAAGCGGAACGGATGACTCCGTTCCGCTCCAGACTGTCAAAAAAGGTCGTGAAGCACGACCTTTTTTTGATATAATGAGCTGGGTGATGAAAGTGATAACAAAGATAGAAGACCAGCGAAAACACATTGAGATGATAGACCTTGACCAGATGGTACCGGAGCATCATCCGGTGCGCAAGGTTGAGCGTGCAGTGGACTTCAATGAAGTGCATAACATGCTGTCAGGGTATTATTGTGAGGACAATGGACGACCGAGCGTAGACCCGGTTGTCCTGGTAAAGATCGTGCTGTTGCAGCGGTTGTTTGGGATTCCCTCCCTTCGCCGGACAGTATCTGAAATTGAAGTGAACACGGCCTATCGCTGGTTTCTTGGGTATGGCTTTACAACACGAGTACCGCACTTTGCGACAGTAAGCTATGCGTTTGCGACGCGGTTTCCCAGTGAAGTATTTGAGAAGATTTTCAGTTGGATACTGGAGAAGGCGATTGGCAAGGGTTTGGTTGATGCGAAGACAGTTTATATTGACGCCACCCATGTAAAGGCGAATGCTAATAAGAACAAGAATCGAAAGATCATCGCTCAGGAACTGGCGAAGGTATATGACCACCAGTTGCGGGAAGAAATCAACGCAGAACGGACCAGCCATGGAAAGAAAGCGTTTGAAGACAAAGACGATGATGATAAGGATGGTGAGGCGGCGCCAGTCCGGGAAGTTACGGTGTCGACAACAGATCCTGAATCGGGATTGTTCCGCAAGGGGGAGCACAAGGTCGTCTTTGCGTATACAGCGCATGTGGCGTGCGATGAGCATAATTTCGTCCTGGGGTGTGAAGTGACACCCGGCAATGTGCATGACAGCACGGTCTTCGACGCAGTATATGAGGATGTGGTGGAGAAGTTTGACGAAGTAGAAACCGTCACGGTGGATGCTGGGTACAAGACGCCGTGGATCTGCAAGAAGGTGCTGGACGATGGTCGTGAAATTTCAACTCCATACAAGCGCCCGATGACAAAAGAAGGATTCTATAAGCGTTATGAGTATGTCTACGACGAATACAATGATTGCATCCTATGTCCCAACAACCAGGTTCTGGAATACAGCACAACAAACCGGCAGGGTTACCGTGAATACAAGAGTGACCCAGGGATATGCAGGGAATGCCCAGACCGGGTGCGTTGCACCCACAGCCGGAACTTCCAGAAGGTAGTCACCAGGCATATATGGGACTCCTACCTGGAACAGGCAGAGGACTTCAGACACAGCGTCAAAGGCCGAAGCACCTACAGCAGACGAAGTCAGACAATAGAGCGGGTATTCGCGGACGCCAAAGAAAAACACGCCATGCGATACACACTTCACCGAGGGCTTGAGCGAGTGAGAAACTCAATCATGCTCACTTTCGCAGCAATGAACCTCAAGAGACTGGCAATGTGGGCGTGAAAACCCACCATTCTTCTTACGTAATTGCCCAGTTCTCAAAACTCTTGGCTTAATAGCAGAAAAAGAACCTCGTTTCAGGCAATTTCCCAAACGAGGTTCTTTGACAGTCTGAAGCAGAACGGTTGACTCCGTTCCGCTCAAGAACCGCATTCCTTTACTTCGCGATCCGGTAGATGTTCAGCACGTCCTGCCAGTACAGCTTCTTCAGTCCGCCCAGCGGGTGTTCCTTGCCGTAGAACTCCCGGGTGCCTTTGCGCGCCATCTCTTCCAGGCGGCTGCCATCGATGCCAAGCTCACCGAGCGTCTGCGGCAGGCCCATGCGGCGGTAGAAGCCCTGAAGCCTGGCGATGCCTTCCCGCACCAGTTCATCCTTGCCGCGCAGCCCCTTGGAGACGCCCATCACGTTGAGTGCGAACTGCGCGAACATGTCGATATTGTCCTTGTGCACGTATTTCATCCAGGCGGGCGTGAGCACAGCGAGCCCCGCCCCGTGGGTCACGTCATAGGCCGCGCTGAGCTCATGCTCCATATCGTGGCAGGCCCAGTCCTGCTCGCGCCCCATGCCCAGCAGGCCGTTGTGCGCGACGGTCCCGGCAAAGCCGATCTCCGCCCAGGCATCATAGTCCCGGGGGTCGTCGATCAGCCGCGGCGCATTGGCGATGATGGTGCGCAGCGTCGCTTCGCTGAGCGCGTCTGTCAGGTCCACATGGGTCGTGTTGGTGAAATAGCGCTCGAAGATATGGCTCATCATGTCCGCCACGCCTGCGGCGATCTGCTCCTTGGGCAGGGTGAAGAAAAGCTCAGGATTCATCACGCTGACCAGGGGGCGCAGCAGCGGGCTGCCGTAGCCGTATTTGCGTCCCTTCTCCTCGTTGGAGATGACGGTGTCACCGCTGGATTCGCTGCCCGCGGCCGGGATGGTGAGGATGATCGCCACCGGCAGGGCCTTTTGGATCGGTTTGCCGGTCTCATAGATGTCCCAGACGTCCCCGTCGCAGTACACGCCCATTGCGATGGCCTTGGCTGAGTCGATCGCGCTGCCGCCGCCGACCGCGAGGATCAGGTCCACGTTTTCCCTGCGGCACAGCTCGATCCCTTCGTGGACCAGCTTCAGCCGTGGATTGGGAACGACGCCGCCAAGCTCGACGTAGCCGATGTCGCTCTCCTTGAGTGAAGCGATGACCTGGTCATACAGGCCCGTCTTTTTGATGCTGCCCCCGCCGTAATGCAGCAGCACCTTTTTGGCATGAGGTTTGATGAGTTTCCCGATCTCCTTCTGCGTGCCGCGTCCAAAAACGATGCGGGCCGGCATGTACAGGTCAAAGTTCAGCATGATGTTCCTCCGATGTTGATAAAATGTGCAAGGCGGCGAAGCGTCTCAGTGTGATTCTACACGCATGGCCGCTGTTCGAAACCGTGGAGTCGGCAAGCCGTGTTTCAGCCGCCGTCCTTCATGGAGGATGAAACGATGTTCTTGATCCACAGGCCGGATCGGACAAGCAGCAGGCCCGCGGCGGCCTTGATCAGGTTGGTGCCCTGGCTGAGCATCATCAGCGGCATGACAGGCAGGTCCGTCAGGAGGACAAGGGCGCGGGTAAAGGGGATCAGCAGCAACCAGGTGAACGCACTGTCAAACAGGAAGGTGATCAGGCTTGAACCGCCTGAGCGCAGGGCAAAATAGCTGCTGTGCGAAATCGCGTTGAACGGCAGGAGAACAGCGCTGATCAGGATAAACCCCGCCGCCAGCATGCGGGTGTCCTCCGCCACATTGTACAGGCGCGGGAACACCGGGGACAGCGCGGCCATGACTGTGCCGACAGCCAGGCACACTGAAAAGGAAAGGAAGATCAGCTTCCATACGTCTTCCTTTGCCTTCCTCATGTTGCCGGCGCCCAGGGAATGCCCGGTCATCACGGCCACGGCGTTTCCGAAACCCAGGAAGAACACGATGAACAAATTGCTGGCCGTGTTGGAGATGGTCAGTGCCGCCAGCACCGTCAGCCCCCGGATGGAAGCGGTCTGTGTCAGGGTGGTCATGCCCAGCGACCAGAGCGCTTCGTTGGCCAGCAGGGGCATGCCCTTCCTTGCCACATTGCGCACAAGAGCGCCCGGAACACGCAGGCTGCGGTACGCCCCGCGGAGGAAAGCGAACCGCTGGTTGCGCGAGACTGCGAATACCATGATGCCCAGTTCCGCGAAACGCGAGAAAACCGTTGCGATGGCCGCGCCCCTGACCCCCAGCGCCGGAAAGCCGAGCTTGCCGAAGATCAGCAGCCAGTTGCCCACGAGGTTGACCAGCACCGCCGCGATGCTGGCCTTCATCGGCAGCATCGTTTCGCCGGTCTCGCGCAGCGTGGATGCGTAGGTCATCGACAGTGCGAAAGGCAGCAGACCCAAAAACGTGATGTAGAGGTAATCCCGGGCATGCAGGAGCATCCCCTCCGCCAGCGCGGGATCGCCTTCGCCGGTGAGGAACAGCCGGATGAGCGGTTCGTTGAAGACACTCATCACGATCAGCGCCAGAACGGTGATGGCCAGGGACAGGAGGATCTTGATGCGGAAGGTATCCTTCAGCCCCTTCATATCCCCCGCGCCATAAAACTGGGCGCCGAAAATCCCGGGCCCGGAAAGGCCGCCGAAAATGCAGAGCATAAAAACAAAGGTCAGCTGGTTGGCGATGGATACCCCTGACATCTGTTCCGTCCCCAGCTGCCCGACCATGATATTGTCCAGCAGGCTGACAAAATTGGTCACGCTGTTCTGGATAATGACCGGAACGGCGATCGCCAGGACCGATTTATAGAAGGCCCTGTCGCCGATGAACACCCGCCGGAATCTGCCCATGATCCGCTCCCGTTTCAGAGAATAAGAAACAACTTGCCGTGAAGAGCAGAAGCATTCTGCCATAAGGGCGACGGAAAGGCAATAAAAACACCCGGTCAGCTAAAGGGAAAGGACAGGCTGCCCGGCATTATTGTGCCGCGGCCATTGCCTGGGTCAGCTGACCCATCGCATTCGCCAGTTCCTGAAGGCCCGGGTTCCCGCCCATCACAGCGTTGAGGTTGTTGATCGCGCCAAGCAGCATGTCATACTGAGAACTGCCGGGCGCCAGCGCAGCCAGCTGGTTTGAAGCCTGAAGGATCAGGTTCTGCGCGTCAGGCAGCAGCGTGTTGGTGAGGATGGTCTGCTGGTAATTGCCGGGCTGCTGATGGATGGAACAGGTCTGGGCGCTCAGCAGCGCCGCGTTCGCGCTCTGGTTGCCGGTGTAGCGGATGGCTGCGTAGGTCCCCAGGTACTCCGACAGCACGCCGGAAAACTGCGACCCGGCGAAGATCTCCAGCGGATGCCCGTGAGGCAGCACAGTGATGCCCCGCACCGACCGCAGCTCCGGGGGGCAGTAGGGCCCGGCGATCATGTTGCTGGCAGTGCACACGGTCATCTGGTGGTGCATCTGGCAGCTGACCTGCGGCACGGAATCCCTGGGGAAATAGTCTGTGACCGTGCCGTACCCCATCGCATCCTGTCTGCAGGCATCCGTTGCCAGCTGGCCTGAGACCGCGCAGGTCGTCACACGGACCAGGCCGTAGCTTTCCGCGTCCCCCTGCAGGATGTCCCGATTGTCCAGGTCTTTCACCTGATGGATCCGTTCCATGAAGGTCTGCCACAGCTTGGCCGCGGAGTTGCCGCCGGTCGTCTTGCTGGACAGGGCCTTGTAATTGTCATGCCCGATCCATACCGCGGCGGAATACCACCCTGTCATCCCGGCGAAGAATACGCCCTTCTGATCAGAATTGGTGCCGGTTTTGCCCGCCACGGTCTGCCCGCTGATGCGCGCCGATCGGCCTGTCCCCTTGGAGACCACATCCTTCATGATGTCCACCATCAAGAAGGCGGTGGACGGCTTGAACACCTGGCGGCGCTGCTGCTCCCCGTGCGCGTCGTAGACGACCTCGCCCCCGCTGTCCAGGATGCCCAGGATGCTGATCGGCTCCTGATAGACGCCGCCGTTCCCCAGCACGCCGAAGGCAACCGCCATCTCAAGCGGGGTGATGCCGGAGGAACCCAGGGAGACCCCGAAGGGCGTCGCGTTGATGTGATCTTCGGCGATGCCCAGCCTCCTGAGGTAATCGGCCGACCGATCGACGCCCACATAATTCATCAGCACGGACGCGGCGGCAGTGTTGTCCGACTGGACGACGGCCGTCCTGAACGTCTCCGGCCCCCGGTAACTGCTGCCGCCGTAGTTCTGCGGCCAGGAATCCTTGCCGTCGCTGCCGCGCCAGCCGGTGATGGGCAGGGGCATGTTGTAGGCGATGGAGCCCCCGCCCGCTCCCATGTCAAAGGCCGGCGCATACACCCCGATGGGTTTGATCGAGGAGCCAACCGGCATGTTCATGTCCACCGCACGGTTGAGGGTCTTTCTGGTCTGGGGGGCTGTGCGGCTGCCCACGATCGCCTTGAGCTCGCCCGTGCGGTAATCCACGACACAGGCGCCCACCTGCGGCTGGATGATGTCGGTATAGGTGCCGTCGCTGTTGCGCGAGCGGTAGACTTCCGTGCCGGGGTCGCGCAGCTTTGGGTAGTCATCATAGTTGTAGATGGTTTCTTCCAGCGTGGTCTGGATCTTCGTATCCAGCGCCAGGTACACCTTATAGCCGCCCGTGCGCAGTTCCTGCTCCATCTTGGCGCGGTTGGAGGCGGTGTTTCCGAGCCCCCTGAGCTTCAGCAGCACCTGAACGCTGTCCCGGACGGCGTACTCCACATAATGGACGTAGGGGTACAGCGCTGTGGACTGCGGGTCGTCCTTCAGCACCTGCGCGGTGGAAGGATCCAGGGCCTGGGTGAACTCCTTCTGGGTGATCATCTGATGCTCATACATCACGCGCAGCACGTAATCCGTGCGGTTGTTCATGCGGGCGACGTAATCGATGGTATCCGACTGGCGCAGGTGGAAGTTCCGCCTGGGGTTGTAATAATAGGGATTGGTGGTCATCCCGGCCAGCATGGCGCATTCCCGCAGGGTCAGCTGGCTGAGCTCCTTGTTGAAGTACCCGACGGCTGCCACCTTGACGCCGTAATAGTTTTCCCCGAGGAAAATGGTGTTGAGGTAGTTCTCCAGGATCTCTTCCTTGGAATAGGACGCCTCCAGCTGCATCGCCAGGAAGGCCTCCTGGATCTTGCGTTTGTAGCTCAGTTCGTCAGACAGCACGGTCTTCTTGATCAGCTGCTGGGTGATGGTGGAGCCGCCCTGCTGGGAGCCGGAGATGAAGTTGGTGACGAAAGCGCCGATGATCCGCTTGATGTCCACGCCGCGATGCGAATAGAAACGCACATCCTCCGCGGCGATAAACGCATTGCGGAGCTGATGGGGCATGGTGTCCAGGCTCACCATGATCCGGTTTTCCGTGCCTTTATAATCGGTGATCAGGTTTCCGTCCCGGTCATAAAAGAAAGACGTCTGGTCCTGATCGTCAATTTTCGCAATGTCAAGCACCGGCGCCGTGTCAACGTAGGTCTTTGCGATGCCAAGCACCGCCCCGACGCCGGACAGGCCGGCAATGATCATTAAAAGGACCAGCAGCCTGAAGCTGTTGATGATGACAGCGAGGACAAAGCTGGGCTTGCGCGTTCGGCGCTTGAACAGGGAACGCCGCCCCCTTTGTTCCTCCTGAATGATGACCCGCTCATCCCGCGGGGGATGATCTGAAAACAGCCTGCCGATACTCATTCCTCCCGGGCAAACGCCCCAGCGGATTATAGCACAGGCGGAGGGGGCTTGAAAGGCTTTGCCCGGCGGAGCGCCTGTCCGCCGCCTGCCGGAAAACGCCGGCAGGCCTTGTATCGCTTGACACTTTATGCATTGGGGGGTAAAATGATCCAAACAACTGATGCCAGCCAAAGCGCGCCTTGCGCGCCGGAAGGAGGGACGGGCGTGGACTTAGCCCTGAACAGACGGCGGAACCGCTTTTTTCTCATATATCTGCTGATATTTTCCCTGATGATCCTGTCTCCCTGCGTGAAAGCGCAGCCGGTCACGGATGGGCTTTCGTTCACCCTGAGCGTTGAGCCCTCCAGCCTGACCGCCCCGGGGGCGGTCACTGTGTCAGCCAGGGTGGCAAACGCCGGCAGCGCGGACATCAGCACCCCGATGGCCCTGTATGATCCGGACGGGAAACCGGTGACTTCATTCGGTGACGGCGGGACCCTGCTCAAGCTTGCCTCCGGCGAAAACTATCTCTGGCAGGGCCAGTACGCGGTCAAGCAGGCCCAGCTGGATGAGGGCAAACTCGTCTTTTCCATCCGCTTCAGCACCCAGGACGCCGCAGGCGCCCTGATCGAGCAGACCCTTCCGGCCTCGGCAGACCTCGTATTTACGGGTGAAAAGGTGGATCTGAAGATCAACCGGACCATCACGCCCGAGGTGGTGCGTCGCGGCAAGGAAGTGACGGTGCTGTACGAACTGATCAACCAGGGCAACGTCAAGCTCACCAATATCCAGGTGAAGGAGAACCGCTTGGTCTCGACGCGGACCCAGACCGTCGCGGACCTTGAGCCCGGCGCGAGCCAGAAGGTGACCTTTACCAAAACCAACGTGACGGGCGACCTGACCAGTTCAGCCCTGGTGACCTACCGCAAGCAGGGCGACCGGAGAAGCCTGCAGGCGGTCATTGATCCTGTTCAGGTCCCGCTGGCCAAGCCGGCCCTCACCTATTCCCTCAGCGCGGACAAGACCCAGGTCAGCATCGGCGAGGCGGTCACCCTGACCCTTGAAATCAAGAACGCCGGCAATATCAGCTATTCAAACGTCACCGTCAGCGACCCGAAACTCGGCGAGCTGTTCACCAACGTGCAGATCGGTGCAGGACAGACCAGGGAACTGAAGAAGGAAGTCACCGTCAACGAGACGGCCACCTATGCCTTCACGCTGAAGCTGGAGGACAACACCGGCACCACACAGGAAGAGAAAGTGCCCGAGCTGAAGGTATCCGCCTATACTGAGGGTGAGATCCTGCGGCTGAACCTTTCCCTGACCTCGGACAAGGAGGCCATTTCCGCCCTGCCCGGGGATATCACCTTCAACCTGACGGTCACCAACGACAGCTTCACCGCCGCGAAGAACATCGTGATCAGGCATGCCGCCAGGGAGATCTACACCATCAACGAGCTGGCCCCGGGGCAGAGCATGGTGGTGTCGCGCGATTTCCGTCTGTCCCAGGCGGGCAAATACCAGTTCACCGCCGTAGCGACCGACGTTCAGAACAACACGGTCGAGTTCACCTCCAATCCCCTGAACATCAGCTATGCCGCGCCGACGCCCGCGCCTACCAGCCGGATCATCCAGACCATCGCGCCGGTGGTGACCTTTACCCCCGTTCCGGCTGACTACGCCGCGGAGGGCGGCCAGACGCGCAGCGCCCTGTTCATCCTGGCGCTGGCAATGGGGATCCTGTTCGCGCTGTCGCTGATCCTGCTGATCGTCTCCGCCATCCTGCGCGCCAAGTCAAGGGCGAAGAGCGACGCGGCCTATGACACCTTCCAGATCAGCGGCACCAGGGACTACACCACGCCCGCGGACGAAACAAAGCAGTCCCCCAGGGAACCGGAGGACGTGAAGACGGACGGGCCTGCGGCAGACAAGCCCGCCATCGAACTCCCGCACGAGAAATACCTCAAGCCTGCCGCCCCGGGGGAAAAGCCCGCGGACACGAACGTGCCGAAGACTGCCGATGAGGAAGGCGCTTTCCGCCTCACCCGCGAAGAGGACGCCGGGTTTTCAGACGCCGTAACGGAAAAAACAGGGAACGGTGATTCAGCCTCAGGCACCGAACGCCGCGGCCGCAGGCTGGAGCAACAGAAGCCGGATGACAGCGCGGAATGAACCATAGAAAATGCAAACGGTCATTTTCTTGACTGACACTCAATGGAAACCACCTTTCGGGGTGGTTTTCCATCGCTTCCCCCACCCTATACCAAACGGATGAGCAAACCCACCGATGGAGTGGAAATATTTGATGGCTCCGCTATGCCGAAAGAATGAAGCAATTCGTATTCGCTTTAAGCCATCGAAAGCCTGCTTTCAATGGAGAGGAACCGAACCGGAGCGATAAGCCCGGACAGCTTGCTGCCCGGGATGAAAGCGGAGGATGCGGTGACGAAGCGGAGCCTGCGCTGAACAAAGAGGCAACGAGGAGACGCAAAAAGGCCGCTTCATCAAAGCGTTTGCGATTGAGTTAATATGAGAAAGTGCTGCACTGATGGATGAGTTCAGTTGATGCAGCCTTCTTTTATTGAAGACACCGCAGGTACAAAGCTGCCCGGGCGATCCCCCGCGGCAGCCCATCAACAGGGAAACTTGTCTAGCTGCGCTGTTATATCAAGGCCAGAAGGCTGTCCAGGCTGTCCTTCGCGTCGCCAAGCAGTAGCAGCACCTCAGGGCGCGGCTCATAGAGCGGATTGGGAACGCCCGCATAGCCGGGCTTGCCGTCATAATTGCAGATGATCAGATGCCTGGCTTTGCCGGCGTCCAGAATAGGCATGCCGTAAATGGGGGTGCCCTGTGCCGTGTTGGCGGCAGGGTTGACCACGTCGTTCGCGCCGATGACGACGGCCAGGTCAGTGCCCGGAAAGTCAGGGTTGATGTCGTCCATTTCACACAGCAGGTCATAGGGCACATCGACCTCCGCCAGCAGGACGTTCATATGGCCGGGCATGCGGCCCGCCACCGGATGGATGGCAAAACGGACCCGTTTCCCTTTCGAGGAAAACCTGTCGCAGAGCAGCCTGACCTTCTCCTGCGCCTGTGAGAGCGCCATGCCATAGCCGGGGATGATCACCACGCTCTGCGCCTGCGCCATCCAGTCCGCGGCGTTTTGAAGACTGGCGCAGGTTTCCGCAGGCTTCTCCTCCGTTTCATCACCTGCCGTTTCAACACCAGAAGCATTGTCAGCAGGCTGACCTTCCGGTTCAGGTTTGGGCATGCCGCCAAACAGTACGCCGGACAGCCTGCGGTTCATCGACCGGCACATGATCTGGGTCAGCAGCAGGCCCGAGGCTCCTACGATGCCGCCGAGAGCCACCAGCAGGATGTCCCCCAGCGCCATCCCGGAAATGGCCGCGGCCACCCCGGAGGTGGAGTTCAGCAGGCTGATGGTGATGGGCATGTCCGCGCCGCCCACCCTGACGGCGAACAGGTACCCAAAGACCAGCGCGACAGCAGACAGGATGACGCCAAGGCCGGTCCGGCCATGATCAACAAGCGGCAGCGCGATGACCAGCCCGGTCAGGATCAAGGCCGACGCGGCCGTCAGAAAACGATGCCCTTTGAGCAGCATGGAGCGCTGCGGCATCAGGTTGTGCAGCTTGGCGGCGGCGACCATGGAGCCGGAAAAGGTCACCGCACCGACCGCCAGCGCCAGCCCTGAGGCGGTTGTTTCAAAGGTCTTAAGGTTTTCTCCCGCGGCAAGGACCAGGATGGCCGACAGCACGGAGGCAAGTCCCCCCAGGCCGTTGAGCAGGCCGACCATCTGGGGCATCCGGATCATCTTGACCCTGATGGTAAGGAAGATGCTTAGGAGGGTGCCGATCAGAAGGCCCAGGATGATATAGAAAAGACTTCCGGCAAGGTCGGTGCGCGCCATGGTAATGATGATGGCAGCCAGCATGCACAGGGCGCTGAGCTGATTGCCGCGCGCGGCGGTCTCCACCCTGCTCATCAGCCGGATCCCGCAAAGCACGCCCAGACTCAAAAGGGAACAGAGGACATAGTAGAGAGCATCGCTCATTTCCCATCCTCCCTGTTCTCCCTGCCGCCTTTGAACATGCGCAGCATCCTGTCCGTCACGCCGAACCCGGCGACCACGTTGATGACCGCCGCGATGATGCCCAGCGTGCCCAGCAGTTTGCCCAGGATGCCGCCTGTCAGGCTGGTCACCGCCAGCATGCCCAGCAGGGTGACACCCGACAGCGCGTTCATCCCGCTCATCAGCGGGGTGTGGAGCAGGCTTGGAACTGCGCTGATGAGCCTGTATCCCAGCAGCGTCGCCGCGATGAACACAAGGACAAGTATGACATCACGGCTCATAAGCCCATCGCCTCCCTGGCGCCCTGATGGACCACCTCGCCGCCATAGGTGGTGAGGATCCCGCGGACGATCTCGTCCCCGCGGTCAAGCGCCAGCTTCCCGTCCTTGACCAGGTAGCTGATCAGGTTGTACATGTTCATGGCGAACATGCTTGTGGCGCTTTCAGGCAGCAGCCCTGGGATATTCTTGATCCCCACCAGGTGGACGCGGTGCGTGAGTGTGATCCCGCCCGCAGGGGTCAGGGCGCAGTTGCCTCCCTGGTCGATGGAGATATCGACGATCACGGCCCCGGGTTTCATGGTCTTCACCATGTCCTCCGTGATCAGCACGGGCGCCAGCTTTCCGGAAGCGCCGACTGCTCGGTTAGAATCAGCTCCCGGTTTAAGGACTTGGCGTAGCCGCCCTCGCCGACCGCCGCTTCTTCCGGTACTTTCAGATCGATGACCTGGGCGCCCAGGCTTTGCGCCTGCTCCCGCGCGGCAGGGCGGATATCGGCGGCGAAGATCCGCGCGCCCAGGCGTTTCGCGGTCGCCAGCGCCTGCAGCCCCCCGACCCCCGCGCCGATGATCAGCGCGTTGATGGGCTTGATCATTCCGACCGCGGAAAAGATCTGCGGCGCAAAACGCGGCAGAAGGTTGCAGCCCATCAGGATCCCCTTGTAGCCCGCGCAGGTGGACATGCTGGTGAGCGCATCCATGTTCTGCGCCCTGGAAATGCGGGGCACGCCGTCCAGCGTAAGCGCGGTGACGCCGCGGGATGCCATGCGCCTGACCATGTCGTGGTTGGAAGGCGCTGCCGGATGGACAAAGGTGATCAGGATCTGGCCTGAGCGCATCATGTCCACCTCATGCAGTCTTGCTTTCTCGTTGAACTGGGGCTCCTTGACTTTCAGGATCAGGTCCGAACCGTCATACACAGCCCTCGCATCCGGCAGGATAACGGCGCCGGACGCCATATACTGCTCATCATGGAAAAAAGCCCCCTCGCCCGCGCCGGTCTCCACCGCGACGCTGTGACCCTGGGCGATATACTTCGCGCAGGTTTCCGGAGTGGCTGCGACGCGGTTTTCATCATGCATGATTTCCTTTGGGATACCGATCTTCATATTGAATTCCCCCTGCAAACTTCGCTGTTCTCATTATACAGCCTGTACAGAAAAAATACAATCATGAATAAAGGCCGCCTTGGAACAGGATGCTGCCGCGCTTATTGACTTTACGGCCTGATACCGTATGATGTGACAGGCTCCATGGCAGGGATCAGGAGGTAACATGCGCAGCAAACCGCCGCGTCATTTCAGGATCGAGCTCATCTTCGCCGGCGTGCATTCATCCTTCTGGATGTCCATGTGCACGTTTTCAGGCTTCATGGCGGTCTACCTGACGCATTACGGATTCTCGGATTCGCTCATCGGCCTGACGGCCTCCGCCGTATCCCTGATCACCATTGCGTTTCAGCTTTTCATCTCCACATTTTCAGACGCGCATCTGCACATCCCCATCAAGCGCATCATTACCGCTGTCTATTTCCTGATGCTGGGGCTGGTGGCTGTTCTGGCCCTGCTTCCGATGCCGCTGATCCTGATGATGACCGTTTTCAGTCTTGCCGGCGGCCTTTTCAACAGCCTGCCGGGGTTGTTCAACGCGCAGGTCATCCAGTTCATCAATGCGGGCATCCCGGTCAATTTCGGGTGGCCGCGCGGGATCAGTTCCATTGCCTATGCCCTCACCGCCTTTTTGATCGGGCAGCTGCTGGAAAACTATTCCCCGACCATCCTCATGCCCATCTGCCTGGTTCTCATTGTCGCCGCGATCATCATGATTTCCATTCTGCCCAGGCCGGATGAGGAGACCGGAGATGAGGCCATCCCGGAACTGATGGAAACCGGGGAGCGGACCTCCCTGCGCCAGCTGCTCTCCTCCAGCCGGGTGCTGCAGGTCTTTCTGCTCTCCAGCATCTTCATGAGCGCGGGGCAGAGCAACCTCTTCCTGTTCCTGACCAGGATCATCGAAGCCGCCGGCGGCAACAAGGCAGACCTGGGGCTTGCGATGTTCATCCAGGCAGGCATCGAGATGCCGGCCATGTTCCTGATCCCCCGGCTGCTCCGCAGGTTCCGCGCGCGCGCCATCCTGGTGTTTTCGGTGACTGCGTATCTGGTCAAGATCATGCTGATCTATTTTTCAAGCAGCCTGGCCGGCATCTACGCCGCCATGGCCGTCAGCGTCTTCTGCTTCGGCCTGTACGGGATGACCTCGGTGTTCTTCGTCAACGACATCGTCAAATACAATGAGAAGGTGCGCGCGCAGACCCTGGTCACCGCCAGCGGTGCGTTTTCCGCGATCATCTACAATCTTGGCGCTGGATGGATCGTGCAGACCTACGGCATCCGCACGCTCAGCCTGATCTGCATGCTGCTGCAGGTCATCGCCGCCGCCCTGATGATCCTGTGCGCCTTCTTGCAGATGCGGGATGAGAAAACCCGCGGCATCAGGCCGGCCCTGCCCTGAGCCATAAAACCGCGCGGCGCATCAGGGCCTCTGAAACCGGTCCGAACCAGGCAGCTGCGGCGGCTGCCAAAAGTTTTAGGAAACCGGAAACTCTGCTTGACAATTCCTTCATGGTGTGGTAATTTTTCTCTCGCACCCTGCGGGAATGGCGGAATTGGCAGACGCGCTAGATTCAGGTTCTAGTGAGCAATACGTTCATGCAGGTTCAAGTCCTGTTTCCCGCACCAGCGCCGCGCGCTTCGCAAAGCCCGCGGTGTTTTTCTTTTACTGGGAATGCCGCCCTTATGATCAAAACGGTGGAATCCATGATGCCGATTGACCCCCGATGAAGCATGGAATGACGATCCGTCCGGCAATCGCCCGGCCGATGATGCGGCGGTGCGTTTTCCGTCCCGCGCAGATCCCGGCGTTTTGCCGCAGGGAGTTGAACCCGGAAGTAAACTGCTGTAAGATGCTTCGGGAATAAAAGGCTTCCTGTGCGCATTGCGCCGGGCTGATCAGGAAGGGGAAGCCGTACCGGGGAAGGGAGCGTTGCGCGGCCAGGGACAGAAAAACGGGATAATGCGGTTTGATATGATCGAAATGTAAAGGAGTGGCTTTCATGATCTATTCCAAGGAAGTTGAACACATGTGCCCCATCGCCAAAGGCGCGAATCACGGGCCCGCGCCGATCCCTGAGGAAGGGCGCTGGGTGCAGGCGAAGGAGATCCGGGACATCTCCGGCCTGACGCACGGCATCGGCGGCTGCGCGCCGCAGCAGGGTGGGTGCAAGCTGACGCTGAACGTCAAGGAAGGCGTGATCCAGGAAGCGCTGGTCGAGGTGATCGGGTGCAGCGGGATGACCCACTCCGCGGCGATGGCGGCCGAGATCCTCCCCGGGAAAACCATCCTTGAGGCCCTCAATACCGACCTGGTCTGCGACGCCATCAACGTGGCCATGCGTGAGCTGTTCCTGCAGATCGTCTACGGCCGCACGCAGACGGCCTTCTCCGAGGGAGGACTGCCCATCGGGGCGAGCCTGGAAGACCTGGGAAAAGGCATGAGGAGCCAGGTCGGTACCATGTTCGGCACGACCGCCAAGGGCGCGCGTTACCTGGAACTGACGGAGGGCTATATCAACCGCATCGCGCTGGATGAAAACGATGAGATCATCGGCTATGAGTATATCAGCCTTGGAAGGATGATGGACCTCATCAAGAAAGGCGAGGACGCCAACGAAGCCATGAAAAAGGCAACCGGCACCTACGGCCGTTTCTCCGAAGCCGCGAACACCATCGATCCGAGAAAGGAATAATGAGCATGATCAGCTTTGAGAGTTACGAGCGCCGCATCGACAAGATCAACGCCGCGCTGGCCATGAACGGCATCGGGTCCCTGGAAGAGGCCAAAGCCCTCTGTGAGGAGTATGGGGTGGACCCCCAGGCCATCGTCAAGTCCATCCAGCCCATCGCCTTTGAGAACGCGGGATGGGCCTATACCGCCGGCGCAGCCATCGCCATCAAGAAGGGCGTGAAGACCGCCGACAAGGCCGCGGAAGCCATCGGCATCGGTCTGCAGAGCTTCTGCATCCCCGGCTCCGTCGCCGAAGACCGCAAAGTCGGCCTTGGGCACGGCAACCTGGGCGCGATGCTGCTGCGGGAGGAGACCAACTGCTTCGCCTTCCTGGCCGGCCATGAGAGCTTCGCCGCGGCGGAAGGGGCCATCGGCATCGTCCGGAACGCGAACAAAGCCCGGAAGAATCCGCTGCGCGTCATCCTCAACGGGCTGGGAAAGGATGCGGCCCAGATCATATCCCGCATCAACGGGTTCACGTACGTGAAGACGCAGTTTGACTATTTTACCGGCGAGCTCAGGATCCTCAGCGAGCAGGCCTACTCCAAGGGCGAGAAGAGCCAGGTGCGCTGCTACGGCGCGGACGACGTGCGCGAGGGCGTGGCCATCATGCATCATGAGGGCGTGGACGTTTCCATCACCGGCAACTCCACCAACCCGACGCGCTTCCAGCACCCGGTCGCAGGCACCTACAAGAAGGAATGCGTGGAACAGGGCAAGAAATATTTCTCCGTCGCCTCCGGTGGCGGCACCGGCCGCACGCTGCACCCGGACAACATGGCCGCCGGCCCCGCCTCCTACGGCATGACGGACACCATGGGACGGATGCACTCCGACGCGCAGTTCGCCGGCTCCAGTTCCGTCCCGGCGCACGTGGAAATGATGGGCTTTCTGGGCATGGGCAACAACCCCATGGTCGGCGCCACGGTTGCCGTCGCGGTCACCACGGCCGAGGCGATCCGGAAACACGGATCAGCCTGAGCCTGAGGGCTGCAGCAGGCAGGCCGCCGGACGTTCCGTCCGGCGGCCTGCCTTTTCCATCTGAAGGAGCGCGCCGCTTGTTTCCAGATGACACTCAGGGAACAATGGCCTGCCGACCCCTGAAGTTTCAGTGCGCTTTTCCAGCAATGCGCGCGTCAGGCAGCATGGTGCGGATGCCGCGCCCCGCAGCCATAAATCTTTGTTGAAGTCCATATGAATGGGTTTAATCCCGTCAGCAGAGCGTGTATATTATTGTGTGCTACAACGATCCTGTGTGAGGGAGGCGGACAACCGATGCTGATATGCGACCTGAGCATCCTTCATAAATATGGGAAGCTCGCCCTTGACAGGGAGTTGAGACCGCTTGGATTCAGCTGGCAGGAGATGGTGGTCATGATGGTCCTGGAGCGTGTGCCCGGCGCTGACCAAACCCTGCTGTCAAAGTTCCTCCAGACCGACAAAGGCAATGTCACCAGGCTGATCGACCAGATGGAGCGGAAAGGCCACCTGCTCCGGCAGATCTCAAGCGGGGACAGCAGACGCAGGGAGATCCACCTGACATCGCATGGGAGAGCCCACCTTCTGCCGCTGCGTCAGGCCATGTCAGATTGGGAGGCCTCCTGTCTGAGGGGCCTGAGCCGGGAACAGGTCCGGACATTTGAAGAAACAAGCGCACTGATCATCCGCAATATCCTGGAACTCAGTACCAGCGCGCAGACGTTCCCCTGCGCAGAGGAAGAAAGGATGGCTTTATGAAAACAAAGACAAAAGCATGGATCAATCTTGGAGTTTTCCTGGTCACCATCGGGGTCAACGCGATGGGCGCAACGGGGCTCATCAACGGCCTGTCCCAGAAGCAGGTATCGGACCGCTACGATACCCTGATCACCCCAAGCCCGGCGACCTTCAGCATCTGGGGCGTCATCTATGCGCTGCTGCTGGTCTCCCTGGTCTACCTGATTATAAAGAACGGGGACCCGGGCGCCGCGAAGGCCATCGAGGCCATCTCCCTGCCTTTCTGGCTGTCAAGCGCGGCAAACATCCTGTGGATCGTCGCTTTCTCCCTTGAATGGATCGGCGTTTCCACGCTGATGATCTTTGCGTTCGTCATCATCCTCGCCTTTCTCAACCTGAAACTGAAGGGAACAACAGGAAAAGAGCGCAGTCTGCTGGCGTTTACCTTTGGAATGTACAATGGCTGGCTGCTGATCGCCTCCGTGGTCAATACCGCGGCCTTCCTTGTTCAGATCAAATGGGCCGCTTTCGGACTGTCTCCGGATACCTGGGCGATCATCATTCTGGCTGCTTCCATCCTGATCACCGCGGGGATACAGATCCGCCTCCGCAACGCAGTGCTGACCCTGCCCATCGCCTGGGCCTATTTCGGGATATGGCAGCGGCACGGCGCGCAGGGTGTGTTCGCCGGACAGTACCCTGCAGTATTGACTGCATCCCTCATCGGCTGCGCCGTGCTCATTCTCATCGCGGCCGCAGTCTTCTGGCTCAATGGGCGATCCCTCCTTCCCGCACAGGAAGGCAACGTGAAAGGAAACTGATATGATCAAACGTTATCTGGTCTCCGCGGCGGTCTTCCTTGTCATCGATATCGTCTGGCTGGCTTTCATTTCTCCGAAGCTGTACCGGGCGAACATCGGGCACCTCATGTCAGAGAAAGTCAACTTCCTGGCGGCCGGTCTCTTCTACCTGGTTTTCATCGGCGCGCTGCTCTTTTTCGTGATCGACCCCGCCCTGGCAAAGGGTTCTGTCTGGCAGGCGGTCTGGACAGGCGCGTTCCTGGGTTTGGCGATGTATGCCACCTATGACCTGACCAACATGGCGACGCTGAAGAACTGGCCGCCCCTGATCACGGTCATCGACCTTGCCTGGGGCACTTTCATCACTGCCGCGACCAGCGGGATCGTCACGCGCATCTTCCTGTAACACCTCCCAAGGAGACAATTATGGAGAGCATCATCTACCCGCTGGCCTTCCACAGCGCCCTGCTCAGGGGAGCGAACAGAGTCGAAGAGAAGCGTGAGGAACTCAACCGCATCAACGGTTTTCCTGTCCCTGATCGGGATACGGGCAACAATCTGGCCTATCTCATGCAGCACCTGAAGCGCCAGCTGCCTGTCCCTAAAAGCTTTGAAGACTTGCTCGCCCAACTCAGTGAGGCTTCGCTTCTGGGCGCCAGGGGCAACAGCGGGGCGATCTTCTCCCAGTATTTCTCCGGTTTCCGCGAAGCAGCGGAAAAAATGCAGGAAAGCCTGCGCGAGCATCTGCCCCTGCAGGGCCTTGCCGCCATGTTCCATCAGGGATACGCCAGCGCCCTGAGTTCCATCCAGCAGCCCAGGGAGGGCACGATCCTCAGTGCCATGCGCAGTTTCAGCGATGCCTTTCATCAGATCCTCTCCCAGGGGCAGGATCTGAAACGCGCTGCGGAATCCTCCCTGCTGAGGCTGCGCGAAACTGTCGCGGAAAGCATGAACATCCTGCCGCAGCAGCGCGCGCTTCATGCACCGGACGCGGGAGCAATGGCCTTTCTCTACTTCACCGAGGGCTTCATGCACTCGCTGTCAGGGCAGGAAGCGGCGGATGAACGGGATGATGAACTGCTTTTCTCCCGGATACTGGATTGGGAAGAAGCGCCTCACGCGCTGCTTGATCAGCTTTCGCCCCACCGCTACTGCACGGAGGTGTTGCTGAAACTGCGCAAAGGCCAGGCGGTGGATGAGAAAACGACGGCAAAGCTTGCAGAATTGGGGGACAGTCTGGTCGTCTCTCAGGCGGGCGGACTGCTTCGCGTTCACCTTCATACGAACGATCCGGCCAGAGCGGCCGATATGCTGGAGGATTTCGGTACGCTGAGCGAGATCAAGACGGACGACATGCACATGCAGCAAGCCCTCTCCAAACCCCACACGGATCAAACCGCCTTTGTGATCGACTCCATCGCAGACATCCCCGAGCATCTGCTGGGGCCGGACGTCTACTGCCTGCCCCTGCACCTGCTGGCGGACGGCGTCTCCTACCAGGACAAGCGCAGCATTTCCCTTGAGCGCATGCGGCGTCTGGCCGGAAAGATCAGCAGCTCCCAGCTGAACCTTGCGGAAATCAGGCAGTTCCTGGATCCTATTGTAAAAAGCTACGCGAGAGTGCTGCTCCTGACGGTCTCCTCAAAAATGTCCGGCCTTTACGAACGCTATCAGGAGTACCTGGCGCAAAATCCCGACGCGGACATCCGCCTGGTTGACTCAAGGGTCAACTCCGCCGCGGAGGGGCTGCTAGCGCTCCGCGCGATCCAGAGGCTCAGGGAGGGATGGGGCATGGACCAAACGGCGGATGAACTGGAGCGAACCCGGACCCAGGCCAGGATCTTCGTCTCACTCCCCAGCCTCAAAGCCATGGTCGCCTCCGGGCGCCTGAATCGGCGCGTCGGCGGCTTTCTGCAGAAAATCGGCTTTTTGCCGCTGGTCACGATCACCCCTGAAGGCGAGGGCACAGTGACCGGACTCGCCTTCTCACGCGAGCGCGGCGAGAGGCTGATGCTGAAGAAGATTGTGCCGGGAAAAGTGAAGGAATACGCGGTCGTCCACGCCAACGATCCGGCGCGGGCCGCCGCAGTCGCTGACATGATCCAACAGAAGATCGGCCTGGCGCCCCGCTACATCTGTGAAATCTCCTCTGTCGTCATGAACTTCGCAGGCGAAGGCTCCTGCGCTGTGGCCTATATCGAACGTGACGCAGGAAATGGAGACGAGGTATGAATTATATCCTGGTCTATCTGCTGCTCCTGTTCTCCTTCGTATTGGTCTTCCTCGCCGGCAGGCGGAAGAAGAAGCACGACTACATCGATATCTTCTGGGGCCTGGGGTTCATCCTGTCCGCCGTGATTTCCTACGCGTTGGGACAAAAGCCGCAGATCGGACTGATGATGGCTCTGATGACGCTGCTTTGGGGCGGCAGGCTGAGTATCCATATTGCCAGGCGCAATATCGGAAAGCCGGAAGACTTCCGATACCGGGCGATGCGTGACAAATGGAAAAATCGCTTTGAGCTGGTCATGTTCCTCCGCATGTATCTGCTGCAGTTTGTCCTCAATGCGCTGATCGGCTTTCCCATCGTGTTCGTCAACCTGCAGGGTGTAAAAAGCCCGGATTTCTTCACCTGGCTGGGCCTTTTTGCCTGGTTCGCGGGATTCGTCATCGAAATCACCGCGGACGAGCAGCTGCGCCGCTTCAGGGAAAAGGCCGGGAATAAAGGCAAGCTGATGACCAGCGGGCTGTGGGCCTGGTCGCGCCATCCGAATTACTTCGGCGAAGCGCTCACCTGGTGGGGTATCTTCCTGCTCAGCCTGACAGGGGACCGCGGCAGGTTCTGGCTTATCTTCAGCCCGGTTCTGATCACCTTTCTGCTGGTGTTTGTTTCAGGCGTCCCCCTGCTGGAAAAAAAGTATCAGGGGCGGGAAGATTGGGAGACCTATAAGCAGAAGACCAGCAAGTTCATCCCCTGGCCGCCGCGCCGGGCTTGAGCGGGAAGACGCTGACGAAATTTCCAGAGAATGATCCTTCCAGCGCGGGCAGGATCGCTTGTTTGATTGATCCTGAAGGAGTTCATCATGGGGATCGGATATGCCTGTCTCGCGCTGGGTGTGCCAGGCACGGACATCAGGGATTGCCTGATCAAAAACGCGTCAGAAACGAGGCTGCGCGAACTGATCAGCCACAACCTTTCGTCACTGGAAAGAATGGTGGACTACAATATCCGCAACGGCATCCGCCTGTACCGGATCAGCTCCGGCGTCATCCCCTTTGCGTCAAGCCCGGTCAACACTGTCCCCTGGGCTGAGGAATACGCAGAGCGTCTTTTTATCATCGGCCGGAAGATCAGGGACAGCGGGATGCGCGTGTCCATGCACCCCGGGCAGTATACGGTCCTCAACTCCCCGAATGAAAAGACCACGGACAACGCCGTGGCGGAACTTGAGTACCATGCGCGGTTCCTGGACAGCCTCGGACTGGACAGGACGCACAGGATCATCCTGCACATCGGCGGCGTCTACGGGGATAAACAAACCGCCAAACACCGTTTCCGCGATCGCTTCCTGTCTTTGAAGGATGCCGTCAGGTCAAGGCTGGTGATCGAAAATGACGACAAATGCTACCACGTCCGGGACGCGCTTGACATCAGCCTGAAGTGCCGTCTCCCCGTGGTGTTTGACAACCTTCACCACCAGGCCAATCCGCCGCCGGAGAAGGGCAGTGACAGTGATTGGATCACTGAGTGCGCCAAGACATGGCAATCGGAGGATGGACAGCAGAAGATCCATTACTCGCAGGGCGATCCGTCCAGAAAACCCGGTGCGCATTCGCAGAGCATCAGGATTGCTGCCTTCCTTGAGTTCTACAACAGCCTTGGAGAGGGAAAACCGGACATCATGCTGGAAGTGAAGGACAAGAACATATCCGCTGTCAAGTGTTCCCTTTGTACCGATTCTTCCCGCGGCATCGGCGCGCTGGAAAAGGAGTGGGGACGATATAAGTATCTGGTCCTTGAACGTTCCCAGCGCACGTATCGGCAGATCCGCCAGCTACTCAAGGACAAGACAGGCCATCCGGCAGTCGAGTTGTTCCGCCTGATTGAGTCGGCGCTGTCCCTGTCCCCTGAGAGAGGCAGCGCTGCAAACGCCGCGGCGCACGTCTGGGGATATTTCAAGGGAGCTGTCACAGCAAGGCAAAAGGAAGGCTTCCAACAGAGCCTCAGCGATTACATCGCCGGAAAGATCGGCCTTGAGCCGGTCAAGCGCAAACTGTACGCGTTCGCCGTGGAGCATCAGGAGGACTATCTGCTGGAATCCTATTATTTCCTTCCCGGGCACGTATTGGAAACGGAACGAACAGAGAAGCCGGATGGGTGAATCCCGTTTCTCCAGACAAATTCTTGGTCAAATCAGCGAATATTTATCACTTTCATAACAGATGATTGAATAATCCGGTCTGGTATGCTATACATGCTGTCAGCAAAAAAGAAAGCATTCATGTATGGCAACACAGACTGCTGTCAGGATCCTCTCGGGAATCATTCTCTGTGCCCTTCTGCTGTGCTGTTCCGGCAGCGCAGATGCGCAGACGCCGGCCTTCAGCGCCAGCTTCATCAAGAATGAGCTGGACCAATACACAGGGCTCAAGATCTCTGTGGCGTCACAGACCGCCAATCTCACCGGCCTTGTTTTTGATATCGCGGTTTCTGAAGGGATCACGGTCACAAGCCGCAGTATCACCATGGCCGGGTGGAGCCTCAGCGGAACCAGCACCATCACCCTGGCCGGACCCGCGGCAAAGACTGTGACTGTCTATATCAATTTCTCCGTCGATCCGGACCTGCCCAGCAATCCAACCATCAGCATCAGCAATATTCTGGTCCGTAAAACGGAAGGGAATGAATACCTCAGCAACCAGTCCCTGACCGTGATGCTCCATGAGGAACCACACGTCCATGCCTACTCCGTTTTCCAGGTCATCGAGCCAGCCGGATGCGGGCTGCGGGGAAAGATCATCTACGCCTGCGAATGCGGGGAGACCTATGAGGAAGAAACGGGTGTGCTGGAACACCAGCCCGCCGGCAGCATGGTCGTCATTCAGGAACCGACCTGTACCGGGGAAGGCATCAACGCCCGGTATTGCGTACTGTGCGGAACAGAGCTGTACACTGAACCGATTGCAGCGCCTGGGCACCAGCCCGCGGAGAGCTTCACTGTCATCACAGCGCCGACCTGCACGACGGAAGGCGAGCAGGCCCAGCTATGTGAGGTGTGCGGGACCGCGCTGAACAACGAGCCGATCCCGCCTGCGGGGCATCAGCCTGCGGAAAGCTTCACCGTCATCACTGCGCCGACCTGCACTCTGGAAGGCGAGCAGGCCCAATTGTGTGAAGTGTGCGGAACCGCGCTGAACAACGAACCGATCCCGCCTGCGGGGCATCAGCCTGCGGAAAGCTTTACCGCCATCACAGCGCCGACCTGCACGCTGGAAGGTGAACAGGCCCGGCTTTGCGGGGTCTGCAAAGAGGAGCTGTACACTGAACCAATCGCGGCACTTGGACATCAACCTTCGGAGAGCTTCATTGTCATCAATCCGCCAACCTGCACACTGGAGGGCGAACAGGCGCAACTGTGCGAGGTATGCAGGACCGCGCTGAATAACGGGCCGATCCCATCTGCAGGGCACCAGCCTGCAGAGAGCTTCACTGTCATCACGGCGCCGACCTGCACGCTGGAGGGTGAACAGGCCCGGCTTTGTGAGGTATGCGGGACCGCGCTGAACAACGAGCCGATACCGTCTGCGGGGCACCAACCTGCGGAAAGCTTCACCGTTATCACGACGCCAACCTGCACGCTGGAGGGTGAACAGGCCCGGCTTTGTGAGGTATGCGGGACCGCGCTGAACAACGAGCCGATACCGTCTGCGGGGCACCAACCTGCGGAAAGCTTCACCGTTATCACGACGCCAACCTGCACGCTGGAGGGTGAACAGGCCCGGCTTTGTGAGGTATGCGGGACCGCGC
>CAZVSG010000014.1:0-3618 GCA_964629345.1 uncultured Christensenella sp.
AGAAGAAGTACTTCCCCGTCGTCATCACCTGCGCGTCCATCACCGTCGGCATCGGCCTGCTGAGCATGTACCTGGCGAAAACACAGGCTTTGTCGCTGAAGTCAGACAAGAAAGAGGCTGAGGACGAACTCAAGCAGATCAAGGCTGGGCAAACAGCACAAGGGGAATGAACCAAGTCTCATAATTGTCCCGGTCAGAAAGGACTGCCGCGCGATTGAGCGCGGCAGTCCTTCAATATTCCACCTGATCAGGAGCCGGCAGCCTCGTCCGGCGCCTGATCCGTGCCTTTCGCCCAGTGCAGGGCGGTGTCCACCGCGTGCTTCCAGCCCTTGCGCGCCTTTGCGCGCTCCTCCGGAGAGAGGTGTGGCCGGAACACCGTCTCATCAGCCTGCAGGGTGCTGACAGCGGCGGCCGGGCCTGCGAACATGCCCACCCCGATCCCGGCCAGCAGGGCCGCCCCCAGCGCCGTGGTTTCCTGTATGCGGGGCCTGAGCACCGGGACGCCCGAAATATCCGCCTGCATCTGCATGAGCAGGTCGTTGGCCGAGGCGCCGCCGTCGGCCCGCAGTGCGCCGGGCGCAAGCCCCAGGGACTGCGCCATCAGGCGCAGGAGGTCGTCGGACTGGAAGGCGATGGACTCAAGCGCCGCGCGGGCCAGGTGATGGCGGCTGGTTCCCCTGGTCAGCCCCACCAGCGTCCCCCTTGCGTACATGTTCCAGTGCGGCGCTCCCAGGCCGGTGAAGGCCGGGACGAAGCAGACACCCCCCGTGTCCGGGACCTTTGCCGCCAGCTCCTCAGATTCCGCCGCGTTTTTGATCAGACCCAGCTCATCCCGCAGCCACTGGATGGCCGCGCCGGCTGCAAACACGCTGCCTTCCAGCGCGAAAACCGGCTTTCCGCCGATGCGCCAGGCCATGGTGGACAGGAGGCCCCGGTCGTTTCTGACAGGTCTTTCCCCGGTGTTCATCAGCATGAAGCATCCGGTGCCGTAGGTGTTCTTGACGTCCCCCGGCGTGAAGCAGGCCTGGCCGAAGAGGGCGGCATGCTGGTCGCCCGCGAGTGCTGCGACGGGCACAGGCGCGCCCAGAATGTCCGGGTCGAGGCTGCCGATGAGGGACGCGCTGTCGGCCACTCGGGGCAGCACGCCGGAAGGAATGTCAAAAACCTTGAGCAGATCGCTGTCCCATTCCTGCGCCTTCAGGTTGAACAGCATCGTGCGGGAGGCGTTGGTCGCGTCGGTCACGTGCGGATGGCCCTTGACCAGGCGGAAGGAGAGGTAGCTGTCCACGGTGCCGAAGCAGAGCCGGCCTTCCTCCGCTTGCCGCTGAAGCCCCGTCTCATCCAGCAGCCAGCGCAGTTTCGAGGCGGAGAAATAGGCATCGGGGACCAGCCCGGTCTTCTCCTGGATGAGGGGAGCGAGCCCTTCGTCTTTCAGGCGCTTTATGATGGGCGCGGTGCGCCGGCATTGCCACACGATGGCGCGGCAGACGGACTTCCCGGTGTCCCTGTCCCACAGCAGGGTGGTCTCCCGCTGGTTGGCGATGCCCACCGCGGCGATCTGCGACGGACGGATACCGGCCTTGGCCACCGCTTCCCGCAAAGCCCTGACCGTGCTTGTGACAAGGTCTTCCGGCTCATGCTCCACCCAGCCGGGAAAGGGGTAGTGCTGGGCGAACTCAAAGGCTGCCGACGCGAGAAGGCGGCCTTCGGGGGTAAAGACGATTGCACGGGAGGATGTGGTCCCCTGGTCCAACGCAGCAAGATACCGGCCTTCCACGCGCTCTCCTTCCGGTTGATGATCTGTTATGCTGATTCAACCATAAACGCTTTGATGAAACGGTCTTTCGTCACCGCATCCTCCGCTTTCATCCCGGGCATCTTGCTGCCCGGGCTTACGCTTCAGTGCGGTTCCGATCCATTGAAAGCAGGCTTTCAATGGCTGAAGACGATGGCGTATTGCCTCATTCTTTCGGCTGAACGGGGCCGTGACGGATCCCCGTCCCATCGGTGCGTTCATTCATTTGGTATTACTCGATCCGGATGCCGTACATGCGGCCGTTGTCCCTGTCGGACGTGCCGATGACCAGCACGTCGTTGTACACCGCTGGGGATCCTTCCACCGTCCCGCCCAGGTCCAGGGTGCTGATGACCTGGCCGGTCAGGCCGTTGATGAGGTAGAGCCTTCCGGACAGATCGGCCTGGATGATGCGCGCCCTGCCGTCCGTGGCATAGACCGCCACGGGGGAGGAAACGGCGCCCGCGGGCAGCGGCACCTTCCATATCTGCTCCCCGGTACGCTTGTCCAGCGCGAGCATGGCCCCGCCTTCCTCCGTTTTGTTCACGGTGAAGATGACCAGGTTGCCGATCTCACCCTGGCCGACCACGGGACTGGCCTTCACGCCGCCGCGCTCGCTGTCATCGAATTTCGCCTTGATCTTGAAGGACCAGGCCTCTTCCCCCGTCAGGGCGTCGATGCGGCGGATGACGGCATTCCCGTCCCTGCGTGTGCGGCTGAACACGGTGGTGCCCGTATACAGCGCCAGGGTATCCCCGCCCTCCAGGTCCAGCGCGGGCGTGGCGTCGGTGTTGTCCCCGGTGTCAAAGGCCCAGACAGTCTTCATGCCGGTCGTGTCCACGCAGCGGAGGATGCCCCGCTTGTCCGCGAGGAAGGCATACGGCCCGTACATCGCGACGGAACCCTCAATGGAGACAGTGGTGTCATCCTGGTTTCCCTTGCTGCGCAGGTACGTGATCTCCGGGTCGATCGTGATGGTCCTGGCGTTCATGAAATCAAAGACCGTGTTGAGCTTCACGGTATACAGCAGACCGTTTTCCCCGGCGACGACCAGGCTGTCGCTTTCCCGGTCAAACAGCCCCGTGCCGTCAAAGGCGCCGTTGGTGGCATACTGCAGCTGGTTCTTGGTCTTCCGGCCGTTGATGAATTCCAGCTTCGTCTGGTCGATCAGGTTGTAGATGTAATACCCGATGTCCCCCGTCTTTCCGGGTAACTTGGAAACGCCCTGCCCAAAGGCGATGACGGGCCGGCCGATGGCGTCCACGGCCACGCTGCCCTTGAGCGGGAAGCCAACGTCGATCGGGTCGCGGGTGGGCAGGCCGTCATTCAGGTCAAGGAAATGGACTTTTCCGTCCTGCGCGGCGAAGATGACCTCCTTCAGCGCCTTGACCTGCTTCTTTTCCTCGGAGAGGTTCATCATATCCCGGACCTCGACGGCCCATTTGACGATGGCGGGCTGGCCCGTCCATCCCAGGCCGTAGAGGGTGCCCGAGTCGGAGGTGCGCAGGCTGCCCAGTTCGGTCTGCCACAGGATGCTCAGCGCTTCCAGCGGCATGTCCGCCGTGCCGAAGGACGCGTTCCCCCGCATCCCGTCGCCCCTGAAGGTGAACACACCGCCGGGGTAATAGGTGTACAGGTCCCCGCCCTGCACGTTGATGGGGGTCTGCCTTACAAAGTCGCTCAGCTTTTTGCTTCCCTGGTAGGCGGTTTCTGTGATCTTCATCCTGGCCGGCGCCTGGGCTTCCGAGGCTTGGGCGATCAGGACGGGCATGGGGGTGGCCGTGGGCGCCGGGGCCGCCGGCGCCTGGGTGGGGGCCTCGTTC
>CAZVSG010000014.1:3628-25631 GCA_964629345.1 uncultured Christensenella sp.
GACCAGCCCATGCCCCACGTCGTTGTTGGCCTCGCCGTCGCCGCCGCAGGCCGGCGTAATCGCCGGTAGCGGCTGCGCCGTGTCGATCAGGATCTGCTCGGTCGCGGCGGGGATAAGATCGGCGGAGAGGTCTGCCGTCATATCCCCGGGAATGTCTTCCTCGGGGAACTCCGCCGGCATGTCCTCAGGGATGTCTTCCTCGGGGAACACCGCCAGCAGGTCCGTAGGGATGTCTTCCTCGGGGAACTCCGGCGGTTCGGCGGTGGACAGATCCGGCAGCGGAGTGAAGACCGGGAGAAGTGCCTGCAGCGAGGGAGTGGACGGGGGCGTGACCGCCTCAGGGGTTGTGACAGGTTCCGGGGCCGCTGTTCCGGCAGGCTGCAGGGTCGGCGTGAGGACAGGGGCGGATGTCGGCGTCATGGCTGGGGTGATGACAGGGGTCAATGCCGGTGTCATCTCTGGTGTGACGGCGGGCGTGATCAAGGGCGTGCTGACGATCTCCGGCGTCGGCGTGGGCTGGACGACGGTCAGCCGGACGGTCTTGTCCGTCTGGTACCAGGTCTTGCTGTACATGATGCCGGCGGACAGCGTGGCGGTCATGGGCTTGTCCAGGATGGCGGTGACCGTCCAGGTGGTGTTGGCGGGCGGGTCGGCGGGTTCCTTCACGCCTGCGATTTCAACCCCTTCCTCATCCAGGATCCGAACGTTTTCGATGCTTTGGCTGGCGGTGAGGGTGAAAACGGTCCTGACGCCTGTCTGAACGGTCTCCTCCGGGGTCTCAAACTTGATCAGCCGGGGGGGCTCTTTCTTTTTCAGGCCCAGCAGGGTCAGTCCGCCGTCCACCGCGCTGTGGGAAAGCGTCCGCGCCTGCCCCAGGATACCGGCCGTGTCTTTGGGAATGAAGAAGTAGGCTGAGGCGAAGAGGACAGAGGCTGCCAGCAGAAGGGCCAGAAGGATCCAGGGCCACCGCCTCGGCGGCAGGTCAGCATCCTCATATTCGTCGGCGCGTGCAGGCTGAGCATAGACGGCCGGGTCGCGCCGCGGGGGGTGATAATCCGTTTCCTCATACACACTCGGCGGGGCAACACGCCCTCTGGGCTGCCCCCCCTGGGGACGGGCCGCGTCATAGCCGCCCAGCGGCATGGGCGCTTCCTCATCCGGCTGATAGCCGGCGCGAAGCGGTGCCTGTCGGGTGTTTGGCGTGTCCGCGCTGCGGTGCCTGTCGACCCTGCGCCGCCGCGCCTGCGGCATGGAATTCGGATTGGACAATGCTCTGCTCCTTTCTCTGGGGACAGCGCGCCGCCGCGTTAAAAGGCGGTCTTCTCCTCAAGCCAGGCCTTCAGCCCCTCAAGGGGCACCCGGTCCTGGGCCATGCTGTCCCGGTCGCGGACCGTGACGGTGCCGTTTTCCAGTGTGTCAAAGTCCACCGTCACGCAATAAGGTGTTCCGGCCTCGTCCTGGCGGCGGTACCGCTTGCCGATGGAACCGGATTCATCATAGTCAGCCATGAAACTGCGGGAGAGCTCCCGGTAGACTTCCCTCGCCTTGTCGCCCAGCTTGTTTTTCTGCAGCGGCAGAACAGCGACCTTGAACGGCGCCAGGGCCGGGTGGAGATGGAGGATGACCCGGGTATCGCCGTCGGGCAGGGTCTCCTCCTCATAGGCGTCGCACAGGAAGGCCAGGGCGGCGCGGTCCGCGCCCAGGGAGGGCTCGATCACGTAGGGCAGGAAGCGCTCGTTGGTGAGCGGATCGATGTATTCCAGATTCTCCCCGCTGTGCTCCTGATGCTGCTTCAGGTCAAAATCCGTGCGGTCGGCGATGCCCCACAGCTCGCCCCAGCCGAAGGGGAACAGATACTCAAAGTCAGTGGTCGCCTTGGAATAATGCGACAGTTCCTCCGGTTTGTGGTCCCGCAGCCTCAGGTGATCCTCCCTGATCCCCAGCTTCAGCAGCCACTCGCGGCAGAAGGTCCGCCAGTAGGCAAACCACTCAAGGTCTTCTCCCGGGCGGCAGAAGAACTCCAGCTCCATCTGCTCAAACTCTCGGGTCCTGAAGGTGAAATTGCCGGGGGTGATCTCATTGCGGAAGGACTTGCCGATCTGGGCCACGCCCAGGGGCAGCTTGCGCCGGGTCGCGCGGACGATACTCCTGAAGTTGACGAAAATGCCCTGCGCGGTTTCCGGACGCAGATAGATCTCCGCCGCGCTGTCCTCGGTGACCCCCTGATGGGTCCTGAACATCATGTTGAACTTGCGGATGGGAGTAAAATCCGCTTTTCCGCAGATGGGGCATGCGATGCCTCTTTCCCTGATGCCGTCTTCCAGTTGCTGGTTGCTCCAGCCGTCCGCCTTCAGGTCCTCGCCCCTTGCTTTCGCGTCGTCCTCGATGAGCTGGTCGGCCCGGAAGCGCGCCTTGCAGGCCTTGCAGTCCATCAGCGGATCGTTGAAACTGCCCACGTGGCCGGAAGCCACCCAGACGGAACGGTTCATCAGGATGGCGGTGTCAAGGCCCACGTTGTGTTCGGATTCCTGGACGAACTTTTTCCACCATGCGCGCTTGACGTTGTTCTTGAATTCCACGCCCAGCGGTCCGTAATCCCAGGTGTTGGCAAGACCGCCGTAGATCTCCGAACCGGAAAAAATAAAACCGCGCACCTTGCACAGCGCGACCAGCTTGTCCATCGTCAGCGGCACAGCGAATCCTCCTTCACATAAACGTATTCATGATATGCACAGGGCTTTGATTTGTCAAGAAAACCGGCGGTTTCAAGGGGGCGGCGCATGGCGCCGGCCGCATGGCGGAGGATGCGCGCGCGCCCCGAACTTGATGCTTCGGGGAGGCCGTGATACACTCTTGACGGAGAAACTGTCAGGAGGCGATGAAGGCGGAATTCCGGCAAGTCAGCGAAAACAGGAAAGATTACCTGGACCTGCTCCTGCTGGCGGACGAAGAGGAGCGCATGATCGACCGCTACCTTGCAAGGGGCGACATGTTCGCGCTTTTTGATCCGGACGCGCGCGCGGTCTGCGTCGTCACAAAGGAGGGAGAGGGCGAATATGAAATCAGGAACCTCGCAGTGGCGCAGGCTCATCAGCGCCGCGGGTACGGCAGCGCGATGATCGCCTTCCTGTTTGACCATTATCGCGGCCGCTGCCTTAGGATGACGGCCGGCACGGGGGACAGCCCGATGACGATCCCCTTCTATCAGTCCTGCGGGTTTCATGAAGCGTACCGGGTGAAGAACTACATGCTTGACCATTATGACCGCCCGATCTATGAAAACGGCCGGCAGCTGTTTGACCAGGTGGTTTTCCGGAAAGAATTTACTGAAGAACCCTGACCGGCATCCGGCAGGCGATCAAACTGAGAAAAGGCGGTCTTGATGATGAAAAAGAAGACGATAAGGTTACTCTCGCTGGCGCTGGCCTTTCTCCTGGCGGCCCCTCTGGCGGCGCTCGGGGAGCCTGAAGACATACGGGGCGAACTGGAGCGCAAGGGGATCCCCTTCCAGGCGGAATACCCGGGAAACCCGGTGATCCCCGATGAAAGCCCCACCACGGGACTCCCCTGGGAAGGGGTCTACGCCCCGGTCGTGATGGTGATCGACAACGCGAAGGATGCACATCCGCATTGGGGGGTCGGGGACGCCGACATCCTCTATCAGGTCCCCAACGCCGGGGCGGGCGCCACCAAGCTGCTTGCGCTGTTCTCTGACAATGCCCCCGATGATGCCGGCGGCAGCCGTTCCGCGCGCACGCCGTTTGTGGACGTCGCCCGCGGCTGGGGCGCGGCTTTCGTCTATGCCGGAACCCCGGGCGATTACGTGAGCGACAAGGCCAATGTATCGCTGAAACTGCGCGATGCCGGGATGCGGCGCGACGTCCTGGCTTTTAATCTGTTGGGGAACAATGACTATTCCCGCCGCATCAGCGGATACTCAAGCCCGCACAACCTGTCCGTCGACGTCGCCCGCATCCGGGAGCTGGCGCTGCAGAACGGCGCCGTGTTCACCCCGAAGCCCTTCCTGTTTGCCGATGCACTGCCGGAGGGCTATCCCCCGGTTTCCCGCATCGAGATACGGCATTACGGCGAGACGATCTCCGGGGACGACGGGAACCCGGCAAGTTTCTCTGCCTTCACCTATGACGCTTCATCAAAGACCTGGCACCGGGAGAACGCCGCAGGCCCCTATGTGGACAGGGACGCGCCTGACGCCCCCCTTCCCTTTGCCAACGTCATCGTCCAGCGAGTGCAGTTCAGCTATTCAAACCCTTTCATCCAGCTGGATCATCTTGTCGGGACCGGGGCGGCGGACATCTTCATCGGCGGCAGCTACATCAAAGGCGGCTGGCAGCGCGAAAGCCTGGATGACCGCACGGTGTTCGTGGATGAAAACGGCAAGGAACTCAGCCTCCTGCGCGGCAAGACCTTCATCATCCTGACCAATGACGTGACCCGGGTGACAGTGACGCCGTAACAAGTTTCGGTCAAGTGTCCGCGGACACCTGATCGTTTGGGAGGAACGGGCATTTTCATGCGAAAATGCGAGGAAAGATTTGCTCCGCAATTCGCCCCGCCCGCCCGGCAAAGCCGAGCGATACGATTCCTTTCAGAGGGCTGTGCCCTCTGAAACTCCACAGGATCAGGGTTTCCTATCATTTCAAATCCCTTCCGGCCTATTGGATCCGGAAGGGATCTTGCTTCTATTTATTGGTTTATCGCTTGCTCTTCAGTTTCGCCGCCACCATCTCCGCCGCGCCGTCGTATTCGTGCCGGGGCAGGTACAGCGACATGAACGTGAAGGCATACGGCCGGTACAGCGTGATGCGGCCGGCGCGGGGGGAGAGCCTGTACCGCGCGGCGTCCTGCCAGAGCAGGTACTCCTCATGCGCCAGGAGGAAAGGCTTTCCTTCGTTGTTCCTCTGAAAAGCTTTTTTGTCATAACGGATCATGCGCGACCAGCAGGCCGCCCGGGTCGGCCTGATCCAGGTCCGCTTCAGCACGCCCTTTGGGTCCAGCATGTACTGCACCGTTTCCCGGCCCTGCAGAAACAGCACCAGCAGGCCCAGCGCGACGAGGCAGAGACCCAGCGCCAGGGCGGCCTGCAGGATGCCGGTGGACTTAAAAAAATACGTGAACGCCGTGGAGCCGCTGAGGACGTATTCGATCACCAGCATCACGAGGACCGTCAGGACAGAGGCGGCGGCCGCGATCCTAAGCAGCAGCCCCGGGCGGCCGGCGTCGCTGATGGCCATGCGGCTGTCTTCCCATACGTAGCGCACGGAGGGGTTGCCCAGGCTCCGCCCGCATCCGTCGCATTGCGGCCGGGCGTTCTGGCGCATGCACTTGGCGCAGTAATAGACCAGCATGTCCCCTTCCCTTCGCAGATATCCGGGCTGCGCTGCCAGGATTTCCGCGTCTGAGTATAGCAGATATCATCCCGGGTGGGCAAACGGACGCTGACTGACCGGCAGGACAGGCGGCGGTTTAGGGAAACGCCCGGATTTGAAAAAAGGCGAGCGGCAATGTATACTGTCAGCAGGTTTTGTGCGGAGCTTTACGCAATTGCATGCCGGGCGAAAATGCCGTGACGGCAGTGCGCAGATGTTCCTTTTTGGATGCGTTCTTTGCCGTATTCTGCGCGGAGCCGCCGAAAACAACTGCACGATGGGGAGGAGAACATGGAAGTCAGATACGCTTCATCGCCTGAAGAGGTCAGGTCAATGGATACGCGGGGGCTGCGGAAGGCTTTTCTGATCGAGGAACTCTTTGTGCCCGGGGAGGTCAGGAGCGTTTACAGCCACATCGACCGCATCATTGCCGGCGGCGCGATGCCGGTTTCCGAACCGGTCAGGCTCGACGCGGGGGATGAGCTGCGCGCCGAATACTTCCTGCAGCGCCGCGAACTGGGGCTGATCAACATCGGCGGCGCGGGGAAGATCGCGGTGGACGGGAAGGAGTATGCCCTGCGCACGCGGGACGGGATGTATGTCGCCCGCGGCAGCCGGGACATCACCCTTTTCAGCGATGATCCCCAAAACCCCGCGAAGTTCTATTTCAACTGCGCGCCGGCCCACAGGGAATGCAAAACGGTAAAAATCAGGCCGGAGGATTGCCAGCAGGTGGAGCTGGGAACGCTGGAGGAGAGCAACCACCGGGTCATCACCAAGTATATCCTGCCCGGCCAGGTGGAAAGCTGCCAGCTGGTGATGGGGATGACCCAGCTGAAGCCCGGCAGCGTCTGGAACACCATGCCCTGCCACACCCACGCGCGCAGGATGGAGGTCTACCTGTATTTCAACCTTCCCGCCGACGCGCTGGTCATGCACTATATGGGCAAGCCTGAGGAGACCCGCCACCTGGTCGTGCGCAATGAGCAGGCGGTGATCTCCCCCTCCTTCAGCATCCACGCCGCCAGCGGCACGCGCTGCTACACCTTCATCTGGGGCATGGTGGGCGAGAACCAGGACTTCGGCGATATGGACGGCGTGGCCATGTCGGAATTGTACTGATAGGGAGGGGGAAACAGCATGGAACTTTTTTCTCTCAGGGGCAGGACCGCATGGATCACCGGCGGCAGTTACGGCATCGGCTTTGCCATCGGCTGCGGGCTGGCGGAGGCGGGCGCACGGATCGTGTTCAATGACATCAGCGGGGACATCGTGGACAAAGGCCTCGCGGCCTATCAGGAAAAGGGTGTTCCCGCAAAGGGCTACGTGTGCGACGTGACGGACGAGCCTTCCGTGCAGGCATTGGTGAAGCAAATAGAACAGGACGCGGGCCCTGTCGATATCCTGGTCAACAACGCCGGCATCATCCGGCGCATCCCGATGGCGGAGATGCCGGCAGAGGAGTGGCGCAAGGTCATCGACATCGACCTGACCGCGCCCTTCATCTGCGCCAAGGTGGTCCTTCCCTCGATGATCAGCCGCGGCGGCGGAAAGATCATCAACATCTGCTCCATGATGAGCGAGCTGGGGCGCGAGACGGTCAGTGCCTACGCCGCCGCGAAGGGCGGCCTGAAAATGCTCACCCGCAACATCGCCAGCGAGTACGGCAGCCGCAACATCCAGTGCAACGGGATCGGGCCAGGCTACATCGCCACGCCGCAGACCGCGCCTCTGCGGGAAAACCGGGAGGATGGGGGGATGCACCCCTTTGACGCGTTTATCCGCGGCCGCACGCCCGCCGGGCGGTGGGGAACGACGGACGACCTGGTGGGCCCTGCCGTGTTCCTGGCCAGCGCTGCCAGCGACTTTGTCAACGGCCACGTCCTGTACGTGGACGGCGGCATCCTGGCCTATATCGGCAGGCAGCCCTGAGGTGATCCTCTCTTTTTGACAAAGTTCGGGACAGGGAACGCACTTCCCTTGTTTCGACCGTTCTTTTTATTGCCGAAATGGGAAAAAGGCTTGACAGTAAATACATGCGCGTTGTTTAATGAAGCCAGCAACAGGGCGGCAGGACCGCCGCTCTAATATTGAGGAGGAGTGACCAATGAAAAAGATCCTGACTCTGGTTCTGGTTGCTGTGCTGATCCTGGGCCTTGCATCCGCCGCATCGGCGCAGACAGTGCTCCAGCTCGCCGAGGTGCACGCGCCCGGCTACCCGACCGCCCTGGCGGATGAGGAGTTCGCGCGTCTGGTAGAGGAGAGGACTGAAGGCCGCGTGAAGGTCGAGGTCTTCCTGAACGGCACCCTGTACGGCAGTGAGAAGGATTCCCTGGAAGCCCTGCAGCTGGGCGACCTGGCTTTCTCCCGCGTATCGGCGTCCCCCGTATCCAACTTCGTTCCCGCCATCAACGCCATCCAGATGCCCTACCTGTACAAGAGCGGCGCGCACATGTGGGCGGTGCTCAACGGCGAGATCGGACAGACCTTCCTCAAAGGCATTGAGGAGCATGAAACCGCCAACCTGATCGGGCTGTGCTACTACGACGCGGGTTCCCGCAGCTTCTACCTGACCAAGGAAGTGCGCACCGTGGCTGATATGGCCGGCCTGAAGATCAGGGTCCAGGACAACCAGATGATGAAGCGGATGGTCGAACTGCTGGGCGCGACCCCGGTCACCGGCATCGGCCCCAACGACGTACAGCAGGCCATCGCTACCTCCGTGGTGGACGGTGCGGAGAACAACTGGCCGACCTATCAGAACATGGGCGACTATGAGGTGGCCAAGTTCTACATCCTCGACCAGCACACCCGCGTGCCTGAAATCCTGATGGCTTCCAAAATCGCTCTGTCGGTCCTGAGTCCGGAGGACATGGCCATCATCCGCGAGTGCGCGGTCGCCGTGCAGCAGTTTGAAATCGACGAGTGGGCCAAGAAGGAAGCTTCTTCCGAACAGATTGTCCGCGACGCCGGGACGACAGTCATCGAGCTGACCCCGGAAGCAAGGGCTGAATTTGAGGAGAAGATGCTCCCCCTGTATCAGGAATTCGGAGCCGAGTGGATGGACCTGATCAATCAGATCAAGGAAATCGGGAAGGATTTCTGAGCCGGGGCTAAGACTATGGGAGAGACCCGCAAGGGTTTCTCCCACATCTATATTAGGGCGGTGGTGTTTTGTGGCTGATATCCTCAGAAAGATTGACCGCGCCATTCATAAGGTCCTGCTGGTTATCGCTGAGATAGCGCTTATCCTGATGGTGCTGATCCTCACCTACACCGTAGTGCTGAGATATGTCTTCAATACGGGGTTTGCATGGGCGGAGGAGGTCCCGCGCCTGCTGGTGACGGTGTTCGTGTTCCTGGCCTGCGCGATGGGGGTGCGGGACCATATCCACATCACCGTCAACGTTGTATACAGCCGCTTCCGAAAAAACGGGCGGATGCGGAAAGCACTGGAGATCCTTGGTGACCTGGTGGTCCTGATCTGCGGAGCCTTCATGTTTTATTACGGTGGCCAGCGGGTGCTGCGGATGATGGGCATGTCTGGTGTCATGCCCATGACCGGCCTGCCCAACTGGGTCCAGTACGTGTCCGTTCCCCTGGCCGGGCTGGTGATCATCTTTGACAGCCTGCTCTTCTTCACCGGTGTCATCAAGCCCGGTGACCTGATGCATTCTGAGCCGGAGACCGACTTCGCCCTGCAGGTTCAGAGCGAACCGGGTGACCGGAAGACAGAGGAAAAACCGATATGAACAGTGCGACGCTCGCTACCTTGATTCTTATCGCGGGATTCTTCTTCTTGATGCTGCTGCGTGTGCCCATCACGTTTGCACTGCTCATCGCGACGCTTGGCAGCGCCCTGGTGGGGGGCACAAACCTCTCAGTGATGGTCAATTCCATGGTCACAGGCGCGAACAGTTTCGCGCTCCTGGCGATCCCCTTCTTCATCCTGATGGGGGAGATCATGGCCGAAGGCGGCATGAGCGAGAAGATCGTCGCGCTGGCCAACCTGGCTGTCGGACGCTTCCGCGGCGGCCTGGCCTACGTCAACGTTATGGACTCCATGTTCTTTGGCGGTATCTCCGGATCGGCGGTGGCAGACGTCTCCTCCCTGGGATCCCTCGTGGTGCCCATGATGAAACAACAGGGATACAAGCCTGAATTCGCCGTGGGACTGACGGTGGTGACCGCCTGCCAGGGGGTGCTGATCCCGCCAAGCCATAACATGGTCATTTTTGCGCTGTCTGCGGGCGGAGGTGTGACGGTGGGCAGCATGCTCATTGGCGGTCTCCTTCCCGGCATCCTGCTGGGGATCTCCCTGATGGTCCTGTGCCTGTTCCTTTCCAGCCATTATGATTTTCCGGTCGGGAACAGTTCGGACTACAAGGGCCAGAAGGTGAAGATCCTTCTGAACGCCATCGCACCGATGATGATCTTTGTCATCATCATGGGCGGTGTGGCCGCGGGCATCTTCACCGCCACGGAATCATCCGCGATCGCCTGCGTCTACACCTTCATTATCACCTACTTCTTGTTCCGCTCTGCGAAACTGCGCAATTTCGGGCATGTGCTGCGCAGGGCGCTGAAGACGCTGGCCATCGTGATGACGCTGATCGCGACGGCCAAGGCGTTCGCCTACATGATGACGGTCCTGCGCATCCCGGAGCAGATCACGACCGCGCTGCTGGGCCTGACGCACAACAAATACCTGCTGCTGCTGCTCATCAACGCGCTGCTGCTGCTCCTGGGCTGCTTCATGGACATGGCGCCGCTGATCATGATCATGACCCCCATCCTGCTGCCGGTGGTCACCAGCCCCGAGATCGGCATGCATCCGGTGCATTTCGGCGTGATGCTGATCTTCAACCTGGCGATCGGCCTCTGTACCCCGCCGGTGGGCAGCGCGCTGTACGTCGGCTGCGCGATCGGGAAGACCTCCCTGGAGAAGACCTCCGTCGCCATGCTGCCGATGTACTTCACGATGATCATCGCGCTGATGCTGGTCACCTTCGTCCCGGCCATCTCCCTGTGGCTGCCGGGCCTGCTGTGAGGAAAGATGATCATTCACGGGGATGAAAAGGAGCCCAGGGCCTGCGAACCCGGCGTGACCCGGAAGGTCCTGGCCTGGGACGGGGACCTGATGATGTGCGAGATCCGGTTTGTGAAAGGCGCCAGGGGCAGCCTGCACAGGCACCCTCACCGGCAGATCACCTATGTCCTGGAGGGCAGCCTGCTGTTCACCCTGGACGGAGAAACCCGGCGCGTCTCCCGGGGGGACTCGATCCTGATCCGGTCGGACCTCCTCCACGGCGCGGAGGCGCTGGAGGATGCGGCCCTGATCGATGTGTTCAGTCCCTGCCGGGAAGACTTTCTATAAGGCACAGTTCCTTGTATAATGCGCGTCAGGATGTTTCCTGACGCTGTTTTTTCCATACCGTAACAGGAGGAAGCCATATGATCGATCAACTGACCCTGGCCGGGCTGGTCCCGGTGATCAAGGTGGAGGACGCGCAGGACGCGGTACCGCTTTGCGCGGCGCTGAAGCGCGGCGGGCTGCCCGTGGCGGAGATCACTTTCCGCACCGCGGCGGCGGAAGAGGCCATCCGGCTGGTGCATGAGGCGCTGCCTGACGTGCTGCTGGGGGCGGGCACGGTGCTGAACGTCAGCCAGGCGGAGGCCGCCATGAAGGCCGGGGCCGGCTACCTGGTGACCCCCGGCATGAACCCGGAGGTGCTCCGCCACGCGCTGGAGAGTGGCTACCCCATCCTGCCCGGCTGCGCGGGGCCTGCGGACATCGAAACGGCGCTCCGCATGGGGGTGAAGGCGGTCAAGTTCTTTCCCGCCGAAGTGCTGGGCGGGGTGAAGATGATCAAGGCCCTGCTGGGGCCCTACCGCGAAGTCGGCTTTGTGCCCACCGGCGGCATCAATGAAAAAAACCTCGCGGACTACCTCTCCGTTCCGCAGGTGCTGGCCTGCGGCGGCAGCTGGATGGTACCGGAGGACGCGGTCGCAACGAAGGACTGGGAGCGGGTCGAACGGCTGACCCGGGAGGCGGTGCGGCTGCTGCTGGGATTTGAACTGCGCCACCTTGGCATGAACACCGCGGGCGGAAATGAAATGAACGAAGCGGCACAGAGGCTGAGCCTCCTGACCGGCTGGCCCGTGAACCATATGGCCGGGGGGAACAGTTTTGCAGGCGATGCCTTCGAAGTCATGAACGGGCAGGGCCGCGGCCGCAACGGGCACATCGCGCTGTCCTGCAGCAGCGTTGACCGGGCAAAATGGCACCTTGCGCGGCGAGGGTTCAGCTTCATCCAGGAGAGCGCTCAGCGGATGAGTGACGGAAGGCTGAGGCTCATTTACCTGAATGAGGAGATCGCCGGGTTCGCGCTTCACCTGATCCAGAAATAGGAGGCTGTCATGAAGAGAGTTGTCACCTTCGGGGAGATCATGCTGCGGCTCAAGTCCCCCGGGCATGAACGGCTGCTGCAAAGCCCGGCACTGGAGGCCACCTTCGGCGGGGGCGAAGCGAACGTGGCGGTCTCCCTCGCGGGCTTCGGGGTGCCGTCGTCCTTTGTCACAGTGCTGCCGGACAACGCGCTCGCCGACGCCTGCGTCAGGGAACTGTGCGGATTCGGTGTGGACGTCAGCGGCATCGTGCGCGCCGGGAACCGCATGGGGATCTACTTCCTGGAGACCGGCAGCAACCAGCGGCCCAGCAAGGTGCTCTACGACCGGGCGCACAGCGCGCTGGCCGAGGCGGGCCCGGGGCTCATCCCCTGGGCTGAGGTATTCAGGGACGCGGGCTGGTTCCACATCACGGGCATCACCCCTGCCGTCAGCGCGGGCGCGGCGGCATCGGCCCTGGAAGCGGTCAAGGCCGCCGGGGAGGCGGGACTGCGGATCAGCTGTGACCTGAACTACCGCAAGAACCTGTGGAAATACGGAAAGAGCGCTCCGGAGGTCATGGGGGAGCTGGTGTCTCATGTGGACACGGTCATCGCCAACGAGGAGGATTTCCAGAAGTGCCTGGGCATTTCGGCCGGCAGCCACGAGGCGGACAGCGGCGGGATCGACCCGGACACCTATCTGTCCATTGCCCGGAAGGCCATGGAACGGTACGGGAAACTGAAGGTGATCGCGATCACCCTGCGCCAGTCCCTCTCGGCAGACCACAACATCTGGCAGGCCTGCCTGTACGACGGGAAGGACTTTCTCCTCAGCCGGGCCTATCCCCTCACGGACATCGTGGACCGCGTGGGGGGCGGGGACAGTTTCAGCGGCGGGCTGATCTACGGCCTGAACCGCTACGGGACCGGAAAGGATGCGCTGGAGTTCGCCGTTGCCGCCAGCTGCCTGAAGCACACCATCCCGGGGGACTACAACCGCGTGAGCGTTTCGGAAGCCGAAGCCTTGATGAAGGGGAGCGGGTCAGGCCGCGTGCAGCGCTGAAACCAAAACAGCACAGACCTGTCCGCTTCACGGGAGGAGTGGACAGGGAGCCGGGCATGCAAGGATATTTCGGGAGGGACGGACAGATGATCACGATCCGGCTGCTGGCAGGGGAAGACATCCTGAAGGAAACCTCGCATCAGAACAAGGCACAGCTATATTGTCCCGAAGCCTACCCGGAAGGGGCTCGCCTGTATGTTTCCGCGCCGGAGGGGCATCTGTGGGTGCAGGTGGACCAGGCGGTCGCGCCGGCGCTGGTGTATTTGCCGGAAGGCAGCCTGACCTACGCCGTTCCCCGGGGGGAGGAGCGCCGCGCTTATCCGCCGCAGGCTTTCTCCGGAGCAGAACATCTTATCAGGGCCTGGCTTCCTGAAAGGGAGGAGATCCTTGCCCGGCGCAACCTGGCGTATAATCCGGCGGACCAGCGCGGTGAAACCGGGGCCTATCCGCATGCCAGCGCGAACGTGGAGACGCGGAATGAAGCAGTGTTCGCGGCGCGCAACGTCATTGACGGATATACCGTCAATTTCTCCCACGGCGGCTGGCCTTTCCAGTCCTGGGGGATCGGCGGCCGCGCGGACGCCTGGCTGATGGTGGCGTTTGGCCGGGAGGTGCTGGCGGATGAAATGGCGCTGGTACTGCGCGCGGATTTTCCGCACGATGCCTATTGGATCAGCGGCCGGGCCGTTCTTTCGGACGGGGCCGTCATCCCCTTCACCCTGCAAAGGACCGGGGAACCGCAGCATTTTGATATAGGCCCGCACCGCATCACCTGGCTGAGGCTGGAGGAACTGGTCAAGTCCGACGAACCCTCCGTCTACCCTTCCCTGAGCGAGCTTATGATCTACGGCCGGGAATCGGGCTGAAGGGACCGCCCTTTGCATAGGCCACGGCAAGCCGGGCTGCATCCTGAACGACTGATACGAAAATCCATGTCGCGTACCGACATGGATTTTCGTATGATGCGTGCTAATAGGTCTCCCTGCCGGGGAGCGCCTTGTAGCGCACGAACAGGGCAAGGCAGTCCTCCCGCTGCAGGGGGATCAGCCTGTAGGCCATCTGATCCATCGTGTCATAGAAGACCCTGTCCCGAAACCCGATATCCTCCGCGTCTTCCCGGTTGCACCCGATATAGATGTTCCTGATGCCTGCCCACAGGATCGCGCCCAGGCACATCGGGCAGGGCTCGGAGGTCGTATAGATATCCGCCCCCTCAAGGCTGTGATTGCCCGTTTTGCGGCAGGCGTCACGGATTGCCTCGATCTCACCGTGGCAGGTTGGGTCCTGGTGAAGCAGCACCCGGTTGTGTCCCCGCCCGATGATTTTTCCGTCACGCACAACGACCGCGCCGAAGGGGCCGCCGTGGCCGTTTTCTATGCCGTACTCCGCTTCCTGGATGGCAGCGCCCATCGGTGATTTCTCCATGCTGACCGCCTTTCTTCAGGGAGGACTGCAGCCCCCCGTCATGTATTCTATCTATATCAACAATACCAAATATCACATAAGATTTCAACCCGCCTCCTCCGGGGCCGGGCCGCATTGACACAAGCGGAGGCCGGTGCTATGATCGGCTTGATTTTCCGGGCGTTTCATTCACTGTCTGACTGATGATTTCTATTGACCGTCCCCGGACATGCCGTCTGGAACCAAAGGGACCCTGTCCATCACGCGCGCAGCAGCATAGCCCCTGAATTGACCGACATCCTTCAGCCGAATGACCGTCACAATTCTCTGTGATCACTCAAGCGGAAAGGATCCCTGCATCGTCAGCGTTCTGTTTCCATAAAGACCATAAGGGAGAGAGAAGATGAGAAAGGCATTGATCGCGCTCTGTCTGCTGCTTCTGGCCGTGTTTTGTTTCGGCCCGGGGCTTGCCGCGGCCGAGAAGGCCGCTTTCACAGGGGAATGGGTCTGCGTGGCCATCGATCTTGGCGACGGCGTGAAAACGTCGGAGTATCAGGGCGCGCCTGTGGGGGAGCTGATGAAGCTCAAGCTTGATGAGGCCGGCGGTCTGGTGCTGACTTCCCAGGGCGGGGAGATCCCCGGCAGCTGGACTGAGTCAGACGGGGGGATCACCCTTGACGTCGAAGGCCAGAAAGTCGTCTTTCTTTTCAGCGGGGGGCAGCTGGTCAATACGGACAACGGGGTGACGATGTACCTGGAGAAAACCGCGCCTCAAAGCACCGGCGGGCTGTTTTCCCTGATCAAGGGCAACAAATACACCGGGAAGTGGGTCGCATCGGCTGTTGACGAGGGGGACGGCGTGCTCAAGGAGCAAGTCGACGGCGTCAGCGTCTCCAGCATGATGTCATTCCAGATCAATCAGGACGGCACGCTGGTGATGACCTCCATGGGGTTTGACATGAAAGGCGAGTGGAAGGAGATCAGCGGCGGCATCGCCGCCACCGTCGAAGGAGAACCTGTTGAACTGCTGCTGGAGGATGGGCAGCTTGTGGGCAGGGATAACGGGAAGGTCATCTACTTCAGACGCGCAGGCGCGGAAACCGGGCCTGTCCCGACGCAGGTGCCGCAGTCTGATACAGGGTTTGCCGGCGTCTGGGAAGCCGTCCGGTACGAAATGATGGGCATTTCCCTTGACATCAAGATGATGTTCCCCGACGGCTGTTCCATTTCCCTGCGCGGGGACGGAACGGGGGAGGCGTTCATCACCAAAGACTATGTTGAGAAGATCACCTGGTCACAGAGCGGCGGCAGCCTCAGCCTATCGGGCAGCTACGTGTTCTCCGACCCGGTATTTGACGCGGCGAAGGATGAACTGAGGGTATCCTACGGCACCAGCGACCTGGCGATCGTTTTCAGAACGACCGCCGAGCCGGCCCCGGAACCCACGCCGGAACCCACGCCGGAACCCACGCCGGAACTCACGCCGGTGCCCACCCCGGAGCCGACACCTGAGCCAACCCCGGGACCTGCCCTGGACGTTCAGGGCGAGGCGGAGTGCGTGACCAACCTGTTCACCGCGCTTTTTGCGGGGGAAGTGTGGACAGAGAACACCGGCTGGCGCAGCGACAGGGAGGATTACTCCGCGGTCCGTTATGAAATGAAGGACGCTTCCGGGACGGTGACGGGCAGCTTCGCGCTGACGGCCAGCAGCGAAGGGCCCCGCAACTACCGCGACAAGGTCAAACAGCTGGAGGAGTACGCCGGGAAGGCGGGCAAGGACGCGCCGGAGGAGACCCTCATTGGCGGTATCCGCTTCCTGGGTGCCGAATATGAGAGCTGGGGATGGAAATACCTTGAGTATGCGTCGCGGGTCCCCGAGTCCGGGGTCACCCTGACGATCACTGTTGAACAGCCCGAGGTCATCGGCGACAGGCTGCAGGCGGTGCTGGACTCCATCACCTTCAAACTGCCCGTGCTCGACCCGCCCAACGTCGACCCGCCGATGCCGGAAGACGGCGCGCCCTATCAGCCGGTGCCGGGCGCGGTGAGCATCGGGGACAAGACGGTCAGCGCGAAGTGGATCAAGCCTGACAAGTCCATTTTCCTGGACAGCATTTTTGACAACCGCATCGCCTTCAGCGGCGGCAGGCTGTATGTGCTAGCGGGCAAGACCCTGTACGCCTACACCATGGAGGGGCACACTCTTGTTCCCGACGCATCCTTCAATAACGGCAGGATGGCGCTTGAGGATGAGTTTGAGTATCTCTCCGCCGGCCGCGACGGCATCCTGTACCTGTCCCAGGGCATTTTCAACGTCCTGTCCGTCAGGGACGGGGCAGTGGTTGAGGACAGCAGCCTCTCCGGAGACCTGGTCATGCATCCGGGCGGCGAGTGGGGCCTGACCTTCTGGGCCAATGCGGACCCGATGCTGGTCCGCGCGGAGGGGAACGGCCTTACCTCAGAGCCCTGGGTGTTCTCAAATCTTTCCGACGCGGCCAATCGGAAAGGACGCTTCAGCTCCATCAGCTGCATCGCCGTCTCTGACACGAACATATACGTCGCGGGAACGGACGCCACAAAGGGAGACGCGCAGCGGGTCGCCATGCTCGACCTTCAGGGGAATGAGCTGATCACCTTCGGCGCGGAGGACTGGACGGCCGATGACGCCTTCGGGTCCGTCACCGGCATCCTGGAGACCCCCGGGGGCATCCTGGTGCAGGACGGGAACTACCGCTCATTCAAACTGTTCTCCCGCCAGGGAGAATTCATCGGCACGGCCGACTGCGACCGGCTCCTGGGAACGGACTACCCCTGGCTGTCCTCCATGATCCCCTATGAGGGAGGCGCGCTGGTGGCAGCCTCCCAGTCACGGGAGGACGAGTCGGCGGACGAGCTTCTGATCTTCCTGCTCAGCGGATTTTGACATCCCGACAAAGTGTCTGCGGACACTTTGTCGTATAGGCAGGACGGGCATTATTACTTGGTCGCTTCGCTCCCGGCCAGTAAAAATGCGAGGAATGAATTGCTTCGCAATTCTCCCCGCCCGCCCGGCAAAGCCGAGCGATACGATTTCACTCAGAGGGCTGTGCCCTCTGAAACTCCCTTGGATTTAAAATCTGCAGTAAGGGAAACGGGACCATGCCGGCCCCGTTTTCCTTGATTGCATCTATATTGTCTTTCAGATTTTCGCAATCGGCTGGCATTCCGGGCAGACGTACACGTTCCCGCCCATATAGCTCATCCGCTGCACCCTGCCGCCGCAGACGGGGCAGGGTTTCTCAAGGGCATTCCTGCTCATCAGGGTGGCATAGCCTCCCGGCTGGCCGAACAGGTCCTTTTCCGTGTCGCGGCCGCCCAGTCTGGTCATTTCCCGCAGGATCTCCGTGACCTGCCGGTACAGCCCGCTCAAAGCCTCCGGGCTGAGCGCGGAAACCTTGGTCCTGGGGTAGATGCGCGCAAGAAAAAGGATGTCCTGAAGCACCCCGTTGCCCAGGCCGGGAATGCGCTGCTCCGTCGCCAGGAAGGCTTTGGCGCTGAGTTTTCCGGACTGTGAAGCCATGGCCAAAAAATAGTCTTTGGTGAAATCCTCGCCCAGCGGGGAGGGCTTTTCCCGTGCCGCCTGGTGATAGACGCTGTGGTATCGGTCTTCACTGCACAGGTGGATGCCCGCGTACATCTGCACCGTACAGGTCAGTGCGGAGCCGTTGTCAAAGCGGAGAACCAGCTGGTGCTTTTCAGGCGCCGGGCTGCCGGGCGGGTGGTACCGCAGGTTCGCGCCGTCGTTGAACAGAAGGAGCAGGCCGTCCATACGGACTTCGAGGATACCGCCAAACGCCCTGGCTTCCCGGACTGTCCTGCCGCTCAATGCGGCGGCATACCGCGTCGGTTCCCCGGTATAAAAGGCAAAGCCGTGCGGCGCTGATCCCGCGGCGGCATCGACGATCTTCAATCCGAGGACTGTTTCGTTCAGCTGGCGGGAAAGGGCCGCGCACTCCGGAAGCTCGATCATGTTTCCCTTCTTTCCTGTTCGTCCCGTTGACCTGCGATGAAAGCTGCAGCGTGATCTTCCACTGCATTCCTGCCCTGTTCAGGGGATCGGCTTTTGGATGACGGATTCAGCCCTTCAGCATTTCGTGCGTCAATTCGCCGAGGATCCTGACGCCTGTCACGATCTGTTCCTGCGAGGGGAGGGAGAAGTTCAGCCGGACGCCGTTGCTGGGCTGGTCGGGATCGGCCGTGAAAGCGGACCCGGGCACGGTGATCACCCTACGCTTGAGCGCTTCCTGCACGAAGGGCATGGCGTCTGCCCCCTCGGGGAACCAGACCATCTGGAACAGGCCGCCCTGCGGGCGGGAGAAGCAGACCGCGGGGTGGAAGCATTTCTTCATTTCCTCATACATCAGCCCGCTCTTCTCCCTGTACAGCGCGCGGCTGGCGGCGATGTGCGTTTCGTATGCCGGGCTTGTCAGGAACTCATGGCAGACGTGCTGGTAGAGCGTGCTGGAGTGCACGTCCGTGCCCTGCTTGGCGATCTTGAACTTGTTGAACAGATCCTTATGAAACACCAGGAAGCCGACGCGCAGGCCGGGTGCCATGGTCTTGGAGAAGCTTCCCGCATAGATGACCCGCCCTTCCCGGTCCATGGACTTGATGGTCGGGACGTGCTCCCCCTCAAAGCGAAGTTCCCCGTAGGGATTATCCTCAAAGATGAGCACATCGTACTTTTGCGCCAGGCGGTAGATGGCCCTGCGCTTTTCCAGGGAAGTCGTATACCCGCTGGGATTCTGGAAAGTGGGGATGAGGTAGAAGAAGCTGACGTTCGGCCGGGCGAAGGCCTCCTCCAGTTTTACAAGGTCCACGCCGTCCTCCTGCATCTTCACGCCCCTCAGTTTCCCGCCGTAGGAGCGGAACGCGTTCATGCAGCCGACAAAGGAGGGGTCTTCCACGATGACGGTGCCGCCCAGGTTTACAAACAGCTTGGCGGTGAGGTCTGCGCACTGCTGGCCGCCTGAGAGGATGAGCACTTCATTGTCCTCAAAGCTGATCCCTTCAGTTTTTGACAGGTGAGCCCTCAGACTCTCCCGCAGGGGAGAATAACCTTCTGAAATGCCGTACTGCAGCATGGCCGCCGGCTTTTTCAAAAGGATTTCTTCCACTGAACACCGGATCTCGGCGGTCGGGAAGGCCTCCGGGGCCGGGCTGCCCCCGCCGAAGGAGATCATGCCGGGTTCCCCGGCAAGTTTGAGCAGATCCCTGATGATGGAGCCGCGGGCGCTTGCCATTCTGTCCGCGAGGCGGTATTCCATTGCGTTTCCCCCTCCACTTTGATAGTAAAGATATACCATAGAAGGCGTTCTTCTTCAATAATATCCGAATAGCATGAATAATGTTGACATCATTCCCCGCTGTTTGTACACTTAAGCAGGATATGAACCGCGATTCATCAAACCGGGACAGAGAACATTCGAAATCAAGACAGAAATCAGCCGGAACCAGGGGATGCATAAAGGTACAATCGTTTTTCCAGACTGCGCTTCCGGCCATCATCAGAAACGGAGTGAGCCTATGACAAGCAACACCAACCTGCTCAACTGGATCGGCGAGATCACCCGGCTGTGTACCCCGGACAGCGTCCACTGGTGTGACGGCTCTGAGGAGGAGTATCAGCTCCTGCTGGACGGGATGGTCGCCTCAGGCGCCGCCGTCCGCCTCAACCAGCAGCTCCGCCCCGGCTGTTACCTCTTCCGCAGCCACCCGTCCGACGTCGCGCGGGTGGAGGACCGCACCTTCATCGCCTCCCCCACCCGGGAGGAGGCCGGACCCACCAACAACTGGAAGGACCCGGAGGAGCTCAGGGCGACCATGCTGGCGCTCTACAGGGGCTGCATGAGGGGGAGAAAAATGTACGTCATCCCCTTTGTCATGGGTCCCATCGGCTCGGAATTTTCCATCTTCGGCGTGGAGCTGACCGACAGCCCCTACGTGGCGGTGAACATGCGCCTGATGACCCGGATGGGGACGAAGGCCCTTGACGCGCTGGGAAACAGGGACTTTGTCCGCTGCCTGCATTCCGTCGGCGCGCCGCTTGAGGATGGCCAGGCGGACGTATCCTGGCCCTGCGCCCCGATGGAGCATAAATACATCGCCCACTTCCCGCAGGACAATGCCATTTGGTCCTATGGCTCCGGTTACGGCGGCAACGCGCTGCTGGGCAAGAAGTGCTTAGCACTCCGCATTGCGTCCGTGCAGGCCCGGAAGGAAGGCTGGCTGGCCGAGCACATGCTGATCCTGCGCCTGACAGACCCAAAAGGACGGAAAGCCTACTTCACCGCCGCCTTCCCCAGCGCCTGCGGCAAGACCAACCTGGCCATGCTGGTGCCCAAACTGCCGGGCTGGAAGGTCGAGACCCTGGGCGACGACATCGCCTGGCTGAGAAAGGGAAGGGACGGAAGGCTGCGCGCGGTGAACCCGGAATCCGGTTTCTTCGGCGTTGCGCCGGGCACATCCTACAAGTCCAATCCCAACGCGATGCACAGCATTGAAAGGGACACCCTCTTTACCAACGTTGCCCTCACCGATGAGGGGGACGTCTGGTGGGAAGGGATCGGCACGCCGCCCCCCGGACACCTCATCGACTGGCAGGGGACGGACTGGACCCCGGACAGCGGGAGGAACGCTGCCCATCCCAACGCGCGCTTCACGGTCTCCGCGGCCCAGTGCCCGGCCATCGCGCCGGAATGGGAGGACGGGGAAGGCGCGCCCGTCAGCGCGATCCTTATCGGCGGCCGCCGCCCCGGCGTCGTTCCCCTGGTGGCGGAGAGCCTGAGCTGGCAGCACGGCGTGTTCATGGGCTCGGTGATGGGATCGGAGATCACCGCCGCGGCCATCTCCGACGCGATCGGCCAGGTGCGCCGGGATCCTTTCGCGATGCTGCCCTTCATCGGGTATAACGTGAAGGACTATCTCCGGCACTGGCTGGACGTCGGGAAAGCCTTCCCGCCGGCTCTGCTGCCCCGCATTTTCTCGGTCAACTGGTTCAAAAAGGATGCCGGGGGCAAATTCCTCTGGCCGGGATTCGGGGATAACGCCCGCGTGCTGAAGTGGATCTTCCAGCGCGTGATGGGCGAAGCGGAGGCCCAAAAGACCCCGGCCGGTCTGCTGCCCAAGCCGAATGCCTTGGACCTGGAGGGTCTGGAAGGGGTCGATGAGGAACAGGTCCGTCAGCTGCTGAGCGTGGACGTCCAGGAATGGAAAGCGGAGGCCCGCTCGATCCGGGCGTTCTATGACAAACTGGGGGATGGGCTGCCGGCTGAACTTAAGGATGAGCTGGGCGCCCTTGAACAGCGCCTGGACGGTCCGGTCGATCAGCCTTCAGCGCCGTGAGGGAAGGACCGGTGGGATTCGGGGAGAGCTTCAGGGAAAGGGAGCCATGGATCATCGCGCTGCGCCGCTGGTTCCATGAGCATCCGGAACGTTCGCTTCAGGAGGAGAAGACGGCCGGGAGGATCAGGGAGGAACTGGACCGGATGGGGATCCCCTGGCAGGACCTGCCGCCCGGCCACGGTGTCGTCGGCGTGATCCGGGGCATAAAAAAGGGAAAGACCATCGCCCTGCGGGCGGATACGGACGCGCTGCCCATTACTGAAACGACCGGGCTGCCCTTCACCTCGGTCAACAGGGGCGTGATGCACGCCTGCGGCCATGATGCGCACATCGCGATGCTGCTGGGCGCGGCGGGAGCGCTCAATGACAGACGG
>CAZVSG010000014.1:25641-33233 GCA_964629345.1 uncultured Christensenella sp.
CAGCGGCACCGTGCTGTGCGTGTTCCAGCCCGCGGAGGAGATCGGGCAGGGGCACCGGGAGGTGCTGGAGTATTTTGATTCTGTGAACAGACCGGATGCGGTCATCGGGCTGCACATCTGGAGCCTGATCCCCCAGGGGCAGATCCTGCTGCTGCCCGGTTCCGTGTTTGCCGGCGTAACGAGCTATACCGTGACCATTAGCGGCCGTGGAGGACACGGCGGGCGGCCGGACCTGGCGGCTGACCCCGTCAAGGCGGCCTGCGAGCTGGTGCTCAAATACGCCGCTATCCCGAGCAATTTTTACGACGTGCTGGACCCCTGTGTGGTGAACGTCGGACACATGGAAGCGGGTACGGCCGGCAATGTGTTTCCCTCCCGGGCGAAGATCCACGGCAGCCTGCGCTGGCTCAAGCCGGGCGGGGAAGAGAAGATCCTTGACATCATGCAGCGCATGGCCCGGGGCGTCGGGGAGATCTACGGAGTGACATGCGAAGTGGACTGCATCGCGAGCATCCCCCCGGTGCGCAATGACGAAAGGCTCGTCAGAAAGGCATTGGGCCTGCTCGATCGGGTGGAAGGCCTGCGACCGGCTGAACAGTCCGAACCCGTCTTCGCGGGGGACAACATGAGCTTTTACTTGGAGAAGTACCCTGGCTTTTACGGCATCCTGGGCGGCGGGAAAGCGCAGGGACCGGTGTATCCCCACCATCACGAGTGCTTTGACCTGGACGAGGCGGCGCTGTGCAAGGGGGCCGGGTTCATGGCGGTGTTCGCCGAGGATTTCCTGACGCGCGGGGACAAGGCGTAGCTCTTGGGCGCGTCGGTGAAGTGTCCGGGGACACTTTACCGTTTTGGGAGAACGGGCATTGTCATCCGGCCGCTGCGCTCCCGCCCACTGAAAATGCAAGGAGTGAATCTCTTTATCAACGTTCCTGCGCGGCAAACCGAATGAGACGCTTGCAGTCAGAGGGCTGCGCCCCCTGATACTCCGCAGGATCAGGGTTGTCTGCAATCAAGAATCCCGCCGCAAGGCGGGATTTGGTTGATTTGATCTCCGGTGTCGCTATAGATGGATGTCCGTGACCTCTTCAGGGACATCTTTGTATTGATCCAGCGCTTCCCCGGCCTCGCCCTGAAGGTAGTCTTCCGCCTGCCTTTCCGCGCACCCTGTATAGCCCGCCGGATCCATCATCTTCTCCAGCGTTCTCCGGTCAAGCGCGAAGATTGGGTCCGCGGCGATACGTTCCAGAAGGTCATTGCCCAGCCCTTCTTCCTTGACCCGCTTCCCCGCCTCCATCGCGTGAAGCCTCAGCCGCTCATGCAGCTCCTGCCGGTTCCCGCCTGAGAGGACCGCGTGCATGAGGATGTCCTCCGTCGCCATGAAAGGCAGCTCCTCCCGCAGGTGCTTTTCCATCATCTTCGGGTAGACCGTCAGGCCGGAGGCCACGTTGTGATACAGGGCCAGCAGCCCGTCCGCCGCCAGGAAGCCCTCTGCCAGGGAGAGCCTGCGGTTGGCGCTGTCGTCCAGCGTGCGCTCCAGCCACTGCTCCGCCGCGGTGCCGTGCGCGTTGAGGGCGTTGCTGATCAGAAACCGGGCCAGGCCCGCCATCCGCTCACACCGCATGGGGTTGCGCTTGTAGGGCATTGCGGAGGAACCGACCTGGGCGGATTCAAAGGGCTCCTCCACTTCCTTCAGGTGCTGCAGCAGGCGGATGTCGTTGGAGAATTTGTGCGCGCTCTGCGCGATGCCGGAGAGCACGTTGAGCGCGGCGCTGTCCGTTTTCCTGGAATAGGTCTGGCCGGATACCGCGACAGGCTGCTCAAAGCCCATGCGCCGGGCTGTCAGGCGGTCCAATTGCTTCACTTTTTCATGATCCCCATGGAACAGCGACAGGAAGGAAGCCTGGGTGCCCGTCGCCCCCTTGCTGCCCAAAGGGCGCAGGGTAAGGAGAAAATGCTCCAGCGCGTCCAGGTCCATCAGCACGTCCTGCAGCCACAGGCAGGCGCGCTTGCCCAGGGTGGTCGGCTGGGCGGGCTGAAAATGTGTAAAGGACAGCAGGGGCAGGCTCTTATACCGCTTTGCTGTGGCATACAGCGCGCGGGCGACGTTCACCAGCCGGGTCCGGACCAGCCCCATCGCGTCCCTGAGGATGAGGATGTCGGCGTTATCGGTCACAAAACAGCTCGTCGCGCCCAGGTGAATGATCGGCGCTGCTTCGGGGCAGACGGCGGCGAAAGCCTTCAGATGGGCCATCACGTCGTGGCGCAGCTCCCGCTCAAGACAGGAGACCGCCTCAAAGTCGACGTCCTCCGTATGCGCGCGCATTTCCGCGATCTGTTCATCCGTGACCGGCAGCCCCAACTCCTTCTGCGACTCCGCCAGGATGACCCAGAGCCGGCGGAACAGCCGCGCGCGGTGCGCCGGGGAGAGGAGCCGCTGCATCTCCCCGCCGGCATAGCGGGCGGAAAAGGGGCTCTGGAATCGCTCATGTTCAGCTTGTCCGGGCATTGTGTCTCCTTATCAGGGAAATCGGGTTCCCAATAGATGGGTAAATGCTATTCCAGGGTCAGAACTTCCCGCTCCCGCGGTCCTTTTCGGTCAGCACTTCAAGGATGTTCTCCCCGGGACTGGACACCTTGATGCTGCCGTCCATGAAGGTATGCAGGACCCGCACGCCTTCCTCCGTGAACTTCCTGGGGATGCGCAGGTCGGCCAGCGCGTTGTGGGTGATCACGGCAACCTTTGCTGACACCGCCGCGCGCCATGCCTTTGAGGAGGAGGTGTCGTCCCCGTGATGGTTCACCTTGAACACGTCGGCCTGCAGGTCGTCCCCCAATGCCATCACTTCCTTCTCGCCCAGTGAGTACAGGTCACCTGAGAACAGCATGCGGGTGCCTCTGTATTCCAGCATCATCACCAGGCTCAGGTTGTTGATGAACTGGGTGGACCCTTCCGGATATCCTTCATAATAAGCGATTTCCGGTCCCGGGAAAAGGACGCTGATGCGGACTTCCTTGCCAAACGGCAGAACATCCCCGCGCTTCAAGCGGACGAGGGGGACGTCCATCTCCTCCAGCGTAGCGAGGAAATCCTGGCTTTGAGTGGATGGATAGTCCAAATAACTGCTGTATGCCGCCCTGACATTGAATGCCCGGAGCAGTCCGGGCATGCCGCCGACGTGGTCGATGTGCGGGTGGGAAAGGACGAGCAGGTCAATGTCCTTCACCCCCATCGCGTCCAGAGCCCGGAGCATATCGTCCGCGGCGTCCGGGTGTCCTGCGTCGATGACCATCACCAGCCCGTCAGGTGAGGTGAGGATGGCGCAGTCGCCGGCTTTTTCTCCCGTGCCGGTGTCCATGCTGATGAAACGGGCGGTCAGTTTCCCGGCGTCATCGGACGTATCAAAAATCCGGTCATACCCCTCGGCCAGCGCAAATATGGGGAGCAGGAGCAGCAGCAACCCAAGGGCGCAGGATCTTTCCACGAAGAACTCCTTTTGACGGCATGAATGATTCACATGAAAACTGGCAGTACAGGGGACGGCGCCCGGGCTGCGGATCCCAGGAAATCCGCGGAAACCGCCCCGGTCAAGCCGCCCTTACTTCATCGCCGCCTTGCTGAAGCCGGTCATGATGTACTTCTGCAGGATGAGGAAGAGCAGGACCACGGGGATGATCGCCAGCACCGCGCCGGCCATCATGTCGTTGTAGTTGGAGGTCTCCATGCCCGCGAAGGTCTCGCGCAGGTGGGCGACACCCACTGCGATGGTGCGACGCGCGTTGCTGGTAGTGATCATCCTGGGCCAGAAATAGCTGTTCCATCCGTTGATGAAAGAGATGATGCTGATGGTGATCATTGTGGGCGCACACATGGGGACCAAAACGTGGAAGATCGCGCCGATGCGGCCCATTCCGTCCACCTTGCCCGCATCCAGGTAGCTTTCATCCACCGACATGAAGGTCTGGCGGAGCATGAAGATGAAGTAGGCACTCACCAGGTTGGGCAGGATCAGCCCTGGAAAGGAGTTCATCCAGCCCAGGCGGGAGATGAGCACGTAGATGGGAACGAAAGTGACCTGCATGGGGATCATCAGTGCGCCCAGCACCAGCAGAAACAGGCCGTTTTTCCCGGCGAAGCGCCCTTTGCTGAAGCCGTAGGCCGCAAAAGTGCCCAGGATGACCTCCCCCAGCATGATGAAAAAGGTGCTGACGATGGTGTTGAAGAAATACAGCCCGAAAGGCGCGCGGGCAAGCACCTCAGGGTAGTTGCTCCATGCGAATTCCTTCGGCCACAGCGTCGGAACGGGCAGGAGCAGCTCCGCGCTGGTCTTGAGGGAAGATACGATCATCCAGTAGATCGGGAAGAGGATGACCAGCGTATACAGGACAGCGCTAACGTACTGCAGCGCGGTGCGCCCGCGCCGCAGACCTATCTGCAGCCTTGGTTTCGCGCGAATGACGGGTGAAACGAACCTCAACAGGAGCAGCGACAGTGCAACGGCAGCCAACAGGACCCGTCCGATCATGCTGAGCGTTCCGCGGATCTGTGCCAGAGCGGGGATGGACTGCCGGATCTCATATTCGCTCATCCCCTCCTTGACCGCGCCCATCGCGGCGGTGTACTGCGCTTCGCCGATGAGGCCAAGCGCCAGGAGAACGAGGGCGATCAGCAGCAGGCCCATGAGGATATCAAACCACCCGGACTGGCGCATCCTGCGCAGGTGATGGGCCGTTGCCGGGGCAGACCTATCAGGAATCATAGGAAACGCTCCTCCTTGACCAGCGCATCGTGGCAGCGGTGATGACCAGCAGGATCACAAAGAAAGCCAGGGACACAACAGCGGCCCTGTCCACGCGGAAATCCCTGAAGGCCAGGTTGTACACCCACTGCACCATCACGTTGGTGGCGCGTCCGGGCCCGCCCCTGGTCATGACGTCTACGGACTGGAAGACCCTCATGCTGGCAATGAAAGTGGTGACCACCAGGAAGAGCGTGGTGGGTCCCAGCATGGGGAGGGTGATGAAGCGGAACTTCTGCGGGCTGTCCGCCCCGTCGATCTCCGCAGCCTCATAATAATCTGTGGGTATGCCTTTCATTGCGGAGAGGTAGATCATCATCGCGTAGCCCGTCACCCGCCAGAAGGTCAGGAACAGCACACCGGTAAGCGCGGTACCCTCGGTGTTCAGCCAGTCCGGGCCCTGGACGCCAAAGAGGGATAGGATGTGGTTGAGGATGCCGTAGTTGCCGTTGAGGATCCAGATGAACACGATGGCGCTGGTGGAAACGGCGATGTAACGCGGCATGAAGATGACCGTTCGCATGGCGTTGAACGCGGGGGACATCCGGTTGAACAGCAGCGCCAGGATCAGGCCGAAGGCCAGGGTAAAACCGATCTCCCAGACCGTGTAGGTCAGGGTGACCCGAAGGGATTCGATGAAGTACTTCCATCCGCTGCCGGTGAACAGCCAGTTGTAGTTCTTGACGCCGACAAAGGAGTAATCAGCCTTGATCAGGTTCCAGTCCGTAAAGCTGATGCGCAGCAGGTCGACCATCGGGTAGTAGACGAAGATCATGAAAAAGGCGACGGCCGGCAGCACGCAGGCGAAGTCCTTGAACCGTTCCCAGGGCTGCGCGATCAGCATGACGGCCGTGTAGATCAGCAGGCCGCCTGTGATCAGGAGGATCACCGCGGTGTTCATCACGCTGCTGAGCAGGCCGATGGCGCCCGTAAGTCCTGTCCCGGCGCTCTGAGCCTCCTTGCGCGCCTTCATCACCGCGTCGCGCAGCTGCGGAAAATCGGCGATCTCGGCCTGCAAGTCGCCGACAAGGTAGCCATATGCGCCTGCCAGCAGAAAAGCAAGCCCCAGCAGGGCCAAAATCAGCGCGGCGGCCCGTTTTCCCGGCCCCGCGCCGCTCATCCCGCGCAGCATACGCGGCGCGGCGGACAGGCTGCCCATGATATGATGCCCTCCATCCTGTCAATCAAGAAAGGCCGGGAGGAAGGCCCCCTTCCCCCCGGTTCGGTTCAGGGCCGGATACTTATTGGTCTTCCAGCAGTTCGGTGATCTCACCGGCCAGGGTGTCCAGTGTTTCCTGTACCGGCGCGCCTTCCACCAGGATCTTGGCCAGTGCATCGCGCCACAGGTTGGCGCAGGTGTCATATACGGGCGCCTGGTTGCGGGGGTTGATCCAGCTGCTCATGGATACGACGGCCTGCATGGCGGGTTTCCGGGAGAGGTATTCCTCATACGCGGGGGTGCCGGCCACAGACTGGCGCGTGGGGAAGTAGCCGGTCTTGTCCGCCCAGTAGAGGTTGATCTCCGGGCTGGTCATGAAGGTCATCAGCTGCCAGGCGGCGTTCTTCTGGGCCTGGGAGGCGTTGGAGGGGATCAGCAGCACTGCGCCGCCGACTTCGCTGGTAAAGGTCTCCCCGTCGTTGCCGCCGGGCAGCCAGGCCATGCCGACCTCAAAAGCGCCGTTGACCTGGGTGACGTAAGTGTCATACAGGGAGGAGGTGTGGAACACGCTGAAGGCGTTGCCGTCCCAGAAGGTCTGGCGCATGGTGGAGGAGGCGCTGGTACCGTAGGCATAATAGGCATAACCCTTGTCCACCCACTCCTTGAGCTTCCCGGTGATCTTCGCCGCGGCTTCGCTGTTGACGTCGGTGGTATTCGTCTCATTGTCCACCACCTTCACGCCGTTGTTCTTGTAGAGCATCTCGAAATACCAGTAGTCCCAGCCGCCGAAGATGGTGCCCCAGCGTGCGGTGGTGCCGTCAGCGTTGAACTTGGTGGCCTTCTCCAGGAAGGCGTCCATTTCGTCAAAAGTCCTGGGCATTTCAATGCCCTCAGCGTCGGCGACGGTCTTGTTGTAGTACATCACCTGGGTGGAGATCAGGTAGGGCAGGCAGATCTGCTCACCGTTAAAACTGGTGGAAGCAAGCAGACCTTCCCCGAAATCGGCTGCGTTATAACCGGTTGCCGCGATGTAGGGGTCCAGGATCTCGCAGATGCCGCTGGCGCCGTAGGCCGCGGGGTAGGAGGTGTTGGACGTGCAGATCGCGGGGACCTCGCCCGCCGCGATGGCGGAGATCAGCTTCTCGTTCATGTCTGTGTAGCTGCCGATGTAGACCGGCTCCACCGTGATCAGCGGCTGCACTTTCTTGAATTCATCGAACATGTACTGCAGATTCTCCGCAAACCTTTCTTCATGGGTGTGCCAGAACTGGATCGTGATCGGCTCTTTCACGGCGTACTTGTCCGCTTCAGCCAGGGCCGACGTCAGGGACAGCATCATCGACAGAACCAGAAGCGTGATGACCAGTTTCTTCATGATTTCTTCTCCTGCTCTATTCTATTGACTTGACGTTTACGTCAAGATCTGCGCTGATTATATCATGGGGTCCTGCGGATTTCAACAGCCCGGCGGGGACAGGGCGGACAGCGCCGGCTGACTGATTCAGCAGTATTTCCGCACCGCGCCGCCCTGTTCCTCCGGCTTGACACCCGTTCCCTCAGCCCCTACAATCGCAATGAGCAAACAGGAGAAGGACCGCCGATGAAAAACGCCCTCAACTGAACCGTTTCTGTCC